>NZ_CADAJR010000007.1 GCF_902788255.1 uncultured Methanobrevibacter sp. | reverse complement strand
GATGTTATAGTTTTTGAAAAAAATTACTCCAATATCAAAATCCTCATTGGAGGAGAACAAAACATGATTTTCCCATTATCAGAATTCATAAATAAATTACAAAAGAAATTCAAGTGGTATAAACCTGAAGCGGAAGGAGTAGTATTTGTTGATGCCAAAAATACAAGTAAAAAATGCCACAAATGCAACCACATAAATGAAGATTTAGCTGTGAAAACACGAGATTGGATTTGCCCAAAATGCGGAGAAAAGCTGGATCGAGATGTCAACGCAGCCATAAACATACTTAACCGGTGGGACCCTGGGGATTGCCTAGAAAGCACTCAATAAACGATTGAGCAAATAAACATGAAAAATCTAGGAATCCTCGCCTTCTTCAAGGCGAGGTTGTTCAAAGTATGATGATATAATTGATTCTAATGAAATCATATTTCAGTGATGGTGCTGATAAAAAACTTTTTAATGCTTCAATTGATGAATGAGTATTGGTGTATCTGGTTTGAATTGTAAACACTAAAAAAGAGAAAGTTAAGGTTTGTTGAAACTCCAGATCAAATCAAGGGCTTCTCCAGGTTCCAGTGCGCCTGAACGGGTTTCCCTTAAAATTCTTTGTATTGAAAATTTTCTCATATATGGGAATTTCCTGTGGACCTCATAAAGAAGGGGACATCCGAATCCTTTGAATGTCATTAAATCATAGTTTTTGATTAAGGATTTTATCTCTTGCTTGCCAACACTTAAACTTGCCGGAAGGTTCAAGCGATATAATGAATCCTCTTGTAAATTTATGCATTGAC
The DNA here is from genome assembly GCF_902788255.1 of uncultured Methanobrevibacter sp. NCBI lineage: Archaea > Methanobacteriati > Methanobacteriota > Methanobacteria > Methanobacteriales > Methanobacteriaceae > Methanobrevibacter > uncultured Methanobrevibacter sp. Next base: position 64,184 of record NZ_CADAJR010000007.1, on the reverse strand, counting down.
TGCCGGTTGCAAGCATATCACCAAATATAATTATTGGAATTTCGTTATCTTTTGCATATTTTTTGACAAGCTCACCGGTATTTTTGGAGCATCTTCCGCAGGGGTGAACATTTCCGGTAAATGACTCTGAAATTATTTCACCATAGTCCGCATTGATGTAGGTATGTTGGATGTCAAGCGCTTCGGTTAGATGTTTGATGTTCTTTTTGAATTGGTTGGGCAGGATGATGGTTCCCGGATCAACAGTAACTGCAACCGGATTGAAACCAAGTTTTTTGGCTAAAATTAGGGAAAAGCTACTGTCAACACCACCTGAAAGTGCGACAACAGCTTCAGTATTGTGGGATTCCTCGAATTCATTTTCTTTGAAGTATGCATCAAAATTAAAACTGTAAATATTCTCCAGTTTATTGTCTATAGTTTTTTCAAGGTTGTTGAGGCCGACTGAATTCAAATCAAGATTATGCACTGTTTTTTTGGATAAATTCAGCTTGTATTTCTTGTTTAGAAAGTCGCCATATGATTCTACATGGATGCTTTCAAGACCTAATTTTTCCCGGAGTTTTCCAACAACCCAACCGCCTTTGCCGATGATGGCAGATTTGTCCGGACGGTCCTCTGTAATAATCCACAACTCGTTATCCTTGAAGTAAATCTCCTCAATGAAAATGTTTACCCTGTCATGGCCGATTTCAGAGCGGATATTGTTGACCTCATTTAAAATGAATTCCTTATCATACATTGTATCTAGTTATGATTGAACTACTTTAAATAGTAAGCTTTTTAGGAGTGTCACTTCATCATCGGACATTTCTGAAGTGACCTTCCTTTCCCATTCGTCAATCATTTTTATCAGCTCATCAGTTTTTTTCATGCCCTTGTCGGTAAGTTCCACGATTTTTTGACGTCTGTTTGATGGGTCCTCTCGTCTTGTAATGTATCCCAAATCCTCAAATTTCCTTAAGAGTTTGGCTGTATATCCTTCACTGACCTTAAACAGTTCCACCAGTTCCTTTTGTGTTGTTTTCTGTGAAAATCTCACTCTAATCAAAAATGGAATTTCCGCACGGGTTATTTCTGTTTCATCAAGCAGGTCCCTAATGAATTTACCGTAATTTGCTATCATCTCTTCAACGTAATGGTAAATGAAGATGTTTTCTGAATTTTCCTTTTGAAATTGTTCCGGCAGTGCCATATTATCCCTCGATGTGATATTTGTTGGTTCTGATTAATAAAAGTGCCAAATCGATTATCATAACTGCAATTGCTGCAATCATAACATATTGGACGCCCATTCCGACAACTACCGCTCCGGCGATTGTTGTTCCAAGGGTCACGCCGACATTTCCCATACTTAAAAATATTCCGTTTGCAAATTCCGGTGCATCTGGTGCCGCTGACACCATCAGGTACTGTGATATGTCATTACCGATACCTGCAAGTAATCCCCAGAACACCATTAATGCTATCATTGGTATTTTTGCACCGCTTAATATGAAAACACCAATCATCAGCACTGAAAATATGATAGGGAATGTTAGAACGGTAAGTTTGGATTTGTTGTTTAACAGTTTTGCTCCAACCCAGTTTCCAACGATTGATGCAACCCCATAAATGAAGAGCACTATGCTCAATTCTGTTCCAAATATCTGTGTAATGGAATTGAGGAACTCTGCGATGTATGAATATGCTGTGTACATTCCTCCGTTTAGGAATATCACTCCAAGAACTGAAATTATGAACACTCCTGTTGTTGCCACCTTAACCTGGCTTCCATATGACTGTTCCTTTCCTGGAAGGGCTGGGAAAAATATTACTGTAGCTATCAATGCGATGAATGTCACCAGACTGAACCAGAGCATTGAAAACTGGTATCCGAAGTTTGTTGCAACGAATGTGGTGATCGGCACTCCCACAATCATTCCCGCAGACACTCCCATTATGACCTTGCTTACCGCATCCTGTGCCTTTTCAGGCTCAACGATTTCAGCAGCAACGGTTAAGGCCAAACCGCAGTATATCGGATGGAAGATTGCAGGGATAATTCTGCATATCAATGCTATGTTAAAATCACTTACAAATGCACCTATTGTTGAGAAAACTGTAAACACGGCAAGGACTAATGTGAAACTTTTTTTGCGGTCGAATTTTGAAAAGACCAATGGCATGAATATTCCACAGATTGCTATTGTAAGTGCGAATAGGCTTACAAACAATCCTGCCTGGGTAATGTCAACGCTAAAATATTCGGCAATTTGGGGTAGAATTCCTACTACTCCCATTTCAGTACTTAAAACTCCAAAAGTACCTAACATCATGATGTATATAATAAGATTTTCATTCTTCATAATAACACTTTCATTAATTAACTATTTCATTAGGAAAGATTTATATTTAATATATCCTATATAGTATATAAAGTTAATGTGAAAACTGAAACATTAACTGTGCGGAAACATGAAGTCTTGAACTTTGTGGAATAGATTATTAACTATTAACATCAAATTTAAATTGAGGAATAAATTTATGGAATACAGAAAATTGGGCAACACTGGAATTGAAGTGTCCGAGATTGCATTCGGTGCGGAATTTCTGGTTGAAAGGCCATATGAGGATACTGAAGAATTGATCAGAGCATGTGAAGCTAATGGAATAAATTTTGTTGACTGCTGGATGAGTGAACCTGATGTGAGGTCACATTTGGGTAAGGCCATAAAACCCAACCGTGAAAATTGGGTGATACAGGGACATATCGGTTCCACATGGCAGAACAATCAATATGTAAGAACACGTGATATGGATAAGGTGATTCCTGCATTTGAAGACTTTATGGAAAGATTTCAAATCGATACACTTGACTTTGGTATGATTCATTATGTTGATTTGATTGAGGATTATGAAAATATAATGAACGGTCCTTTCATGGAATATGTAAGAAAACTCAAGGATGAGGGAACAATCGAACACATTGGATTGAGTACTCACAATCCTGATGTGGGGATGTTGGCAGCTCAAAACCCTGAAATCGAGCTTTTGATGTTTTCAATAAATCCAGCTTATGACATGTTCGGTGCAATGGAGGACATTGAAGAGTACAGAAAAGAGGATGCATATGATGAATCACTGTTCGGTTTAAATCCTCAAAGGGCAGAAATATATGAGCTTTGTGAGAAAAACGGCACTGCAATAACAGTGATGAAGGCCTTTGCTGGAGGAAACCTTCTCAGTGATGAGACTTCGCCGTTCGGTGTTGCATTGACTCCAATTCAATGTATTCACTACTGTCTTGAACAAAAGGATGTGTCAAGTGTATTTGCTGGTGTAAAAACCGTCCAGGAACTTGAGGAGTCATTGAAATATTGTTCTGCTACAGATGCTGAAAAGGATTATGCTGAAACATTAAAGAACGCTCCAAAACATTCATTTGAAGGACAGTGTACATATTGCGGACATTGCCAGCCATGTACCTCTCAAATCGACATCGCAATGGTGAACAAGTTATATGATTTGGCCAAAAACAAGGATGAGGTTCCGGCAAGCATACAGGAGCATTATAACAATTTGAAATTCAATGCAACTGATTGTATAGCATGCGGGGACTGTGAGCCTAGATGTCCTTTCAATGTGCATATTGTTGATGTGATGCTTGATGCACAGGATCTGTTCGGATTTTAGGTGATGTGATGCAATACTTGAATTTAAACAATGGCATTAAAATGCCAATACTTGGATTTGGAACATATCAGATTCCTCCTGAGGAAACAAAACGTGCCGTGCTTGATGCAATCGATGTGGGATACAGATTGATTGATACCGCACAGGCTTATCAAAATGAAAAGGAAGTTGGTGAGGCAATTTCCGAGTGTGGAATCCCAAGGGAGGAATTGTTCATCACAACAAAGGTGTGGATTGAAAACTACGGATATGAAAACTGCAAATCTTCAGTTTTGGAGTCATTGGAAAAATTAGGTCTTGACTATATCGATTTGGTATTGCTGCACCATCCATTTTCAGACTATTATGGTGCTTACAGGGCTCTTGAAGAATTATATGAAGAGGGATTGGTTAAATCCATAGGTGTTTCAAACTTCTACCCTGACCGATTGTGTGATATCTGTCTTTTTGGCCGCAAGGTTATTCCGGCTGTCAATCAGGTGGAGACAAATCCTTTCAATGCCCAATATCTTGCTCAGGCCAACATGGAGAAAAACGGTGTGCAGATGTCAGCATGGGCACCATTTGCCGAAGGCCGTGAGGGAATATTTGAAAATGAAACTTTGGTAAAAATTGGTAAAAAACATGGAAAAACCTCTGCACAGGTAATTCTCAGATGGTTGGTTGACAGAAGCATAATCGTTTTAGCAAAATCCACTCACAAGGAAAGGATGGCTGAAAATATCGACGTGTTTGATTTCGCACTTGATGAGGAAGATATGTTGGAAATAATGGAATTAGACAAGTCCAAAAGCATGTTCTTAGACCATAGGGATCCTGAAACTGTGGAATCGTTTGACGAGATTGTGGATAGTGGAAAAAACAAAATTGATAGTCAGAATATTTAATTTTTTTTCTTAATTGATTAATTTAATATAATTTGTAAAACAAATATTTCAGTGATTATTATGGCGTATCAAATTAAAAACAAGAAAAATATTTCAACAATTGGTGTACATGCTGGTCAGGAAGAGGTTGACGAAACCGGTTCAAGGGTAACACCGATTTATCAGACAACATCATATGTATTTGACTCACCTGAACAGGCTGCAAACAGATTTGCACTTACAGAAGCAGGTAACATTTATACAAGATTAAACAATCCTACCACTGAAGCATTCGAAAAAAGAATGGCTGCCATTGAAGGGGGAACTGCAGCATATGCAACCGCATCAGGTATGGCTGCAATATTTTATGCGATTATCAACCTGACTCAGGTTGGTGATAATATCGTATCAGCAGATAACCTTTACGGCGGAACATATGAGCTATTTGAAAATACCCTTGAGGAATTGGGAAGAACTGTGACATTCGTTGACTCACAGTCTCCGGATGAGTTTGAAGCAGCTATTGATGATAGAACCCGTGCAATATATGTTGAATCAATTGGTAATCCTAAATTGGACATTCCTGATTTTGACAGGTTGGCTGAAATCGCACATTCACATGGAATCCCATTAATTGCGGATAATACTGTAGGTATAGGTTCTGTAAGACCATTTGACCATGGTGCAGACATCATTGCATCATCCGCCACCAAATACATCGGCGGTCACGGTACCACTTTAGGCGGAATCGTCATCGAAAAGGGTGACTTTGACTGGATGAACGGAAAATTCCCTACACTATCTGAACCTGATGACACATACAACGGCTTGATTTTTGCTGAAACATTTGGTGAAGCAGCTTTTACCACAAGACTCAGGACAGTTGTTGGTAGAGACACCGGTGCAGTACCTTCACCGTTCAATTCATTCCTGCTTATGCAGGGTCTTGAGACATTAGGATTAAGAATTGAAAGACATGCATATAATGCAATGGAGGTTGCAAAACACCTTGAAGCCCATCCTAAAGTCGCTTGGGTAACATATTCAGGTCTCGAATCCTCACCGAACCATGAGGTTGCCAAAATGTATGCCGAAAAGGGTTATGGTGGAATCGTTTCATTCGGTTTAAAAGCAGGTTATGACGGTGCATTGAAATTCATCGAAAACGTTGAATTGATTTCATTTTTAGCTAATATCGGAGATGCAAAATCCCTTGTTACTCATCCTGCATCAACCACTCATTCCCAACTTACTGAAGAGCAGCAGTTATCCACTGGAGTTACACCTGACTTAATCAGGTTTTCAGTGGGTATTGAGGATATTGAGGATATTCTCGCTGATGTTGACCAGGCTTTAGATAAAATTTAGTTTTTGGTTGTGTCATAATCATGGAAAACGTTATCGCCCAACAATTGGCAAAAATTGAAGAGGATAACAATGTAACCATATTGTATGCCTGCGAATCAGGTTCAAGGGCATGGGGCTTTGATAATGTTGAAAGTGATTATGATGTTCGTTTTATTTTCAAAAGAAATGACTTGAAGGAATATCTCTCCATATCAAATCAAGATGATGTCATCGAATTGATGGATGGGGATTTGGATATGGTCGGATGGGATATTAAAAAGGCACTTTATCTGCACTACCGAAGTAATCCCAACCTGAGGGAATGGCTAATAAGTCCTATCAGATATTTGGACTTAAAAACAGATGTTTTTATAGGATTGCCTGACTTTGACACATCCGTTCTGAAATACCATTATACAAGCATTGCAGTCAATAACTGGAAGAAATTGTCCAAAAAAGATTTGGAAATCACAAAACGAGTCATAAAAATGTATATGTACAATTGCAGGTGCATATTGACATGGATTCTTTTGGATAATGGTTTAAATCCTCCAATCAATATTTTTGAACTGTTGAGTCATTTTGATGGTGAAATTAAAAAGGATATATGTTATATGATTGATTATTATAAGGGCAATTGTTGCTCTGATTTGGATTTTGATGTTTTAGATAGAATCAATCAGTGGATGGAAATTAATTTGGCAGTAATGAAAAACACTTTTCCTAAAAATGATGACGGGCGCGATTTAAAATTGTATGATGATAAATTTTTTGAAATACTTTCCCAGGATTTCGAAAATTATATAATCGATAAAAAGACTTTTTAACTTTTAATGCAAATATAATAACATTGGTGATAAGATGGATTTTGATGAAAGACGTATTGATTTAGTTAAGGCTTCTATTAAAAATGTCAATTCAGGTCAAAAAATCATTTCAAAAGTATTAGATAATAAGGTTAATGTTTTCTGGCCAAAGGAAGATGAATATTTAGGTAATGAATCAATTTATGATCATTTGACATGTGATGATGCTAACTGGTCCTATTCAGAAGGAGGACAGGCAACCATTGAGCGTGTAATTCCTGGTGATGGGCAGATATCCGACAAAGGTCATCCTGAAACAGAAGAGGTTACTGTTGTAAATCTTAAGGTCAACACAACAAAGGATGAGGGTCCACTTATAAAATTGGCTTTAGAACATCCTGAAAGTCATGTGAGAATTGCTGCAATTAAAAAAATTACAAATCCTACTGTTTTATCCAGTATTATTGTCAATGATGAGGATAATGCTGTCAAAAAAGCTAGTTTGAACAGATTGGATGAGCTATTTATTGAATAATTGTTTTTAGTTCATATTTTCTTCATGTAGCTTATCTAATATTTCCAGTTGGTATGGTTTAACCTTATTGTAGCAGTGAGGTATCTTTAAAAGTTCATCAAAACATTTAAGGGCATCATTCATATTTTTCATTCTTCTTAATGTTATTGCCTTGTTGAATAGTGCCCAATAGTAAGTTTTATCAATTTTTAAACATTTTTCAAAGCATTTGAGTGCATCTTTATATTCATCAAATAAAAATAAGATACATCCTTTCTGATTGAGAGTATCTATATCATTTTCATCATCTTCCAAAATCAGGTTCATTATCATCATGGCCTGTTTCGGATTTTCTTCAATTAAAAGGAGTTTCAGGCTTTTCATTTTCAAATTGTCTATTTTTGACTTTCCCAATTGGGGCATTTTAATCATCAATTCATTCTGAAGAATAGATTTGATTTCATTTATCAATGCCTGTATTGAATTTCGGGATTTTTCATCTGTTTTCATAGCTTTTTCATAACAGTCCATTGCATCCCACAGTTTATTTGATTTTTTATATTCCAATCCTTTTTTTATCAACTCATTTGCTGGTGAATTGTAAGTGTTCAAATCGATTTCAACATCACTGTCAATCAATTCTAGTATCTCGTTTTTAAGGAGTGTGATGATATTATTTAAATTGGGATTGAGATTAATTGCCTTGTCATAGTAGTATAGGGACTGTTCGTAATCTTTTTTATTTTTGGATATTATGCCTTTGCTTATAAGTGCTGATGAGGTTTCATTAAGGGATAGTGAATGGTCAAAATATTTTTCAGCATCATCCATGCGGTTTAATTTCATCAATGATGATCCTTTTCCGTTAAGGGCTTCAATATTTTCGGAATCGATTTTCAATATTTCATCAAAAATTTCAATTGCCCTTTCGGTGTCATTTTGAATATAACCCATTGCTTCATCAATTTTTGATTTAATATCCTCTTTCATTATAATCCCATGTCTTGTCGTTTTTGCCTTTAGTATGATAGGTAAAATGAAAAGATTAAAAGAATAGCATTTAAAATATTCCAATAATATGATGGAATTATTTTTTATTAAAAAACGATATTTATTAACTACATAAAATACATACTCAATAAATAAGTTTTTGCTATTATTTTAACATTTATAAATGAATTTATAGTCAATATGTAATAAATCACATAAAGGGGTTAATTGTAAAGTATTTGCTTTCATTAAGAAAAATCAGTTTTTAATTTAAATGGGGAGGTAATTAAGAAAGTCTTTTCTTTATGTAAGTTATATATAATCAAGGCTAAACATTTAATATGTATCGATTTTGAGTAATGTTGAATTGTAACGGACATTTCGAAGTAGTAAATCTGATTGTACAGATAAATATGAAAGTACTCTAAATCTCAATAAAATCTCGTCATTTGATAAATTTAAGCTAGTATAAATAGATTTTATTCAACAATTGTGTTTTTGATGATTCGATTAATGCATTAAAACAATAGATAGAATTTTAAATAATGCTAAAGATAGTATTATTAATAAACACTTTACAATTTAAGCTTAAATAAATAAATGGGTTAGATAAAAATGTCTGAATTAAAATACATGGGTTTGTCCTTGGATGAAATATTAAAAAACTTGAACAACTGTAAAAGCGTTATTGAAAATCAGGAAGAAAGTATTGCTCAATTTAGGGATATTATCCTAACGGCTTCATATAAAAGAGTGTCCAGCAAAAGAAAAAAATCTATATTTCTCGCTGGTGCCGGAAGGTCAGGATTTGTGGCAAAGGCTTTTGCAATGAGATTGATGCATCTGGGATTTTATGCATATGTATTCAATGAAACAATTGCCCCTCCTGTAAATGATGGGATATCATTATCATTGTTTCAAAATCAGGTAAATCTAACTCCATTACACAAATAGTTGAGGATTCCAAATTGGACAATGTTAAATTTTTGGCTGTATGTGGCAATACTGAATCTGAACTTGCACAAAAGGCTGATGCACGCATTGTCATCGATTCTCTTCCTCAAACCCTCGTCAATCTCGAAGACAGTGATGTTGAAAAGTTCATGGAGGGTATGCCTAGAAGTTTGGTTAACTTTGAAAGTGATGAGGAAATAAGATCTAAAATCGATAATCTTCCTAAAAAATCTGCAGATTTATCAAGTAATTCTGTTTGGAATGCAGTCAATGAATTGCCAGCAGAAATTAGGGGAATTAGTAACATTTACCGTCCATTGGAATTGATATTGATGGGCACTGCTTTTGAATTGTCCGCTTTAGTGTTGCTTGATGCATTGGTCAGCGAGTTGATGCATAAATTAAATCTACGTGAAAAAGATTTAAAATCTTATCATGATGTTTTAAGCAGTTCAATTTAATTTTCATAGTATCATAAATAGGTAGGTTGGAATATGAGTGATTTAAGGACAGTAAAAACAGTGATTCTTGATTCATCAGAGTCAGGAATACTATCTACTAAATTAGCAGCAGTCAATAATAAGGTTAGATTTTCAATATTGGAAATTTTAAGGGATTTTGAGAAGACCAATAAAACAAAGGATGGTGCATTTAAAAAGGAGCCATTATATTCCCGTGAAATCAATTCTATTCTTTTAAATAACTATAATGTTAATATCACTACTCAGATGCTGGGTCAGCATTTAAAGCAACTAGTTGAAGCTGAACTGATTGAGGAGGTTGCCGTCAAAAAGGAGGTGCCAAACAAAATCGGCCGCAGAAGTGTAAAGGGTTTTACATTAAAGGAAGATGCATTTGAGGATCTGTTTTTGGATGTGAGCTTTTTATCAGATGAACTTTTAACTTTCTTTGATTTATATAAATCCAACCAAAGGTTTTCCGATGGTCAGCACTGTGTTTTAACCATATTCAATGGAATAGATAAGGGTAAAACATTCAAGGTTCACAAGGATGAAACCGTGCTGATTGGGCGTAAGGCCAATTTTAATGCTAGTGATTTGGCATCATTTACAATACTTTTGGACAATAAGTATTCAACAGTTTCCAATGTTGCAAAACCTCATTTAAAATTGTTCTACAAGGAAGATGGATGGTATATTCTTGATGAGGGAAGTTCCAATGGAACATTTATAGGAGATAAAAAAGTTCCGATAGGAGTTGCCAAAAAACTCAATGCGAATTCATTTTTAAAATTATCCAAGGGAAATGGTGCTGCAGTTATTTATTGTTCATTTTGATTAGATTTTTAATCTAATTGGTGGTTTATGTGTGTTTAGATAAGGCAAAACACTTAATTGAGAAATTTTTCAATGGAAAATTTGAAGTTAAAAAATTTCTGGGAGAAGGATCATTTGCAAAGGTTTATTTAGTAAACCATAACTATTTGGATACCTTGATGGCCATAAAAATCGTTAAGGAGCCGTTAAACATATCCACCAATAAAAAAGAAATTTTTAGTGAGGTCACCCTGGCCTCTCATTTGAGGCATGAAAATATCATAAGCATCTATGATGCTGCTGAAATAACTGATTTTGAGGATGGAAAAAGTCATGCCTATTTTGTTATGGAGTATGTGTCCGGAGGAGACTTGGAGGAATTTCTGAATTCATTTATTCAAAATGACATGTTCATGCCGGTTGGGCGAAGTCTTGACTTGATAAAACAGATTTTAATGGGACTTAACACTTTACATTCTGCAAACCCGCCTATCGTTCACCGTGATTTGAAACCGAAGAATGTTCTGTTGAGTTTTAATTCATCTGGAGACATTGTAATTAAGATTTCCGACTTTGGTTTTGCAAAGGCGGTCACAACGGGTATCTCAGACATTGACATTGCCGGCACAAGACCGTTCATGGCTCCTGAAATTTTCAACAAATCCGTTTCAACAGGTAGTGACGTCTATGCGGTAGGGGTCATGTTCTATCAATTGCTTACCAATTGCTATCCTTATGATGTTGACAAGTATACAAATGAGGAACTGATTGATTTAAAACCTTGGCAAGAAGAATTGAAACCTCCTAGCTATTATAACAATAAGGTTTCTCAGGATTTGGATAGGATAGTTCTCAAATGTCTTGAAGTGGATTCATCTTTAAGGTATATTGATGCTGGTGATCTTTTAAATGATGTTGAAAATGCAATCGATGTGTATAAATCAAAACAGGTTGTTGCAGATGATAATCATTTCGATGAGTATCTTGATGAGTATAATGATTATGTGATTAATGATTCCGTAAAAAAGGCATTGGATTTGGCAAAATGTGAAAATGGTTTGGGAGTGGCTATTGAGATTTTGGAAAGGGAAATCCTTAAGGATTATGATATCAGAAGATATTATTCGGAAACCCTAAGGATGTGGAAATCTGAAAAACCTGATTTAAAATTAATTTCCAAGGCATTCACTGTAAATTTAAAAGCTAAAAACTATAATTTGGCATGTGATTTATTAAAAGAAGCAATTGCATACAATCCATCTATAAAAAGCAGATATAATGATTACATTGATTTGTGGGAGATTTTTATTGGTCTGGAAAGTCATAAAAGCTTATTTAAATCAGTATCGCTTCTTGAAAACCTTATGGATTCAAGTGATGAAATCAGAAGAATCTATGAAAACCTAATTCCTGCACTTAAGACGTATTCAATTGAGGAAATTGTTGTAGAGGCAATTCGTCTTATAAATTCAAATGATTTGCTTTCAGGTGCCAATCTTATGGAATTTGCCGTAGTTTGTGATAGAAATGTAAGACGAAAGTATGAATACAAACTGTCACTGTGGAAACAGAACATGAAAATGCATTTCAGACATTCAAGTGAAGTAAAGGCTAGCACTGTCGATTATGCAATTGATCTTGGTACAACAGATTCCGTTCTTGCATATTTCAATAATGGAACTCCTTTAATAATCAAAAATCATCGTACTGGAGAGGAATTCACACCTTCGGCCGTGCTGATGGATGATGAGGACAATATTGAAGTGGGTGCCGGTGCAAGGGATGCCATTCTTAAAAATGATGATAATGCTGTTTCTGAATTTAAATACAATATGGGATTTTCAGTTCCGTTCAGATTTAAAAAATCTTCAAGGGTTATGTTTCCGGAGGAATTGTCTGCTATAGTTTTAAATGACATGAGACTTTCAGCCTATATTGATATTGGAGTAATTATTGAAGATGCAGTCATCTGTGTGCCTGCAAATTCGAATCCTCTCAAAACAAGAGCCGTCAATGAGGCTGCAGACCTTGCGGGACTGAGGTCACATCCACTTATTTTGGAACCTGTTGCGGTTTCTCTTGCATATGGTTTGGATAATCGAAATGGCATTTGGATGATTTATGATTGGGGTGGTGCGACATTCAACGTTAGTCTGATTCGCAGTATCAACGGGGAATGTGAACTTCTTGCGACAGACGGTTTGGAGAGTTTCGGTGGAAATTCATTGGACTGGAGGATTGTAAACGAGCTATTCAAGCCAAAAATAGTTCAAGATTTGAATCTTGATGATTTCAGAAATGACAATCCTAAATATATTTCTTCTTTTGTCAAACTCAAGAATGCTGCTGAAGCAATCAAAAAAGACCTGACTAATGATGATGTGGCAGATATATCCATCTCAAATCTTTTTGATGGTTATGACTTTAAGTATACCTTGGAAAGAGAGGAACTTAAACAAATCATTGCGCCTTTAGTAGAACATACATTTAAAATGTCTAGAAACCTCTTAGATGATAATTCATTTAATGATGGAGACATTGAAAAGATTATCCTTGTTGGTGGTTCTTCATTAAGTCCTATTATACAGGAATGCATTAGGGATGAATTTGAAATTGAAATTGAGTCAACCATAAATCCGTTGACCGTTGTATCCCAAGGTGCGGCAATTTATGCGGGAAGCATTGAAAAACATGATGTGGAAATCAAAAGAGAACCTCTTTCTGTGATTTTTTCAAGGAATAATAATCATATTATTGGAAAGGTATTTTCAAAAGACCTGAAATCCGCATTTTTAGGTTACTCTATATCGTTTAAAAATGAAAATGGCATGATTGAAGTTCCTTTAGGCATTGACGGAAACTTTAAAGTTAAAATTGAAGACTTAAAATATGATGTCATGGTCCATAATAAAGGCAAATCCGTTAAGATGGATGAAAGGTCACCATCAGTCATTCATGGCAATAAAATTTATATTCCGTACTTCAATAAGGAATTTGACTTAAAAACTACGTTAAATTCACATCAGATTATGGAGAAATACTCAAGGATGATTAAAGAAATCGAGTATATTAATGATTACTCAACATTTGATGGGAGAGAGGTTCAGGATTATATTGAAATGCTGTTGGAAATCGCAAGAAGAGACGATATTGCAATTGGACAGTGTGAAATTTACATTGATTATTTAAATGCGTTGGTTGAGGATGCAAAAGGCAATCTTGAATATTCAATGCTTTTGGAAAATGTAAAACAAAAAATTGAGGTTATTGAAAGGAATAATCTATTTGAAATTGGGGACATTGATGAAATTATAAAAAATAAGGACCTTGATAAATTAAGGGAAGTTTACAACAGACTTATTGGAGAGTATGTGGCCTTAAACAGAAATGATGTAATAAGGCAGTGCTATTTCAGCTTGAAACTTGATGGAATTTTCATCAACAATGAGCAGTTGGCTGAGAGTTTATTTAAAAATGCCCAGGATGCATTGAATGAAAATGATTATATGAGACTGTTTGAGATTGTGGAATTGCTTTGGGAACTTGATGAAAGGTCTAACGTTAGATAGTGATGCTTATGAAGGAATCAGATTTGATAAAAAATACTGTTGTTTTAAATAGGACTGATGAGGATGAATTTCTTGATTTGGATTCACCATTAGAATTCAAACAGGTCATGAAATCTTTGAAAAAAATTATAAAATAATATTTAAATATTATGATTTTAAGAAATTTAATTAATTAGCTTTAAGGTGTTATAATGGTTGAAAATAATTTAAAAAGCTATGTTGATGATTTCTTCAATCAATTGGTTTTATATGATGATTATTATAATGGGCATGACTATAAAGGATTATTAAAAGCATGTATTGATGTTTTTTTAGATAATGAAACAGAATATAATGCACGTGAGATTTATGAAACATTTTTCATGATTTATCAAATCACTTCAGAAAATAAATCAGACAAGGTCACCGATAAGAGCATTGTCAGCGAACCGAATACACTATTGGATTTGGTTGACATAATGCATAAATACGAAAAGGGCACTGGTGATTTGATTGAAAGACAAAGGGATCATTTCATCCATTCAGTAAACGTGTTCCTTTTGGGATTGGCTGTTTATTCACAGAACAGTATTTATCGTGAAGCTTTCATGGATTATATTATTAAAAGTCCTTATAATAAATATTATATGATTGATGGTGAGTTTTCAAATGAGGAATTTTTATATCGTTGGGGTATTGCATCTCTTTTCCATGATATAGGATATCCTGTAGAGATTATAGGTAAACAATTGAATAAATTTATCAATGATAGTGTAAAGTCAATTTCAGGAAGGTATGGTGCTGACACTGCTGTTGATTTTAAAGATTTCAATGAATTTAATACTTTAATTAAAATAGAGTCTGATTTTGCGGACAATTACACTGAAGTGTATCCGAAAGCCAAATTTTTAGATCTATTTAAGCCAACAGATATTATGGCTCACAAAATAGCGGTCGATTTTCCTAAAGTCAATGTCGATGATGTTGCCAGACATTTGGATAAGTTTATTGATGTCATGGGTGAAAATGGATTTATAGACCATGGATTTTTCTCATCAATCCTTGTTTTGAATTCCTATGGATATCTGATTCAAAAGTATGCCAAAAATCATGATTTCTTTTTCTATCCGATTGTAGACAGTGCAACAGCTATTCTGTTACATAATTATTATAACAAGGTCCTGCAGAAAAAACCATTCAATTTATCATCTCTTCATCCGAATGATTCTCCATTGGCATATCTATTGATTTTGTGCGATGAGCTTCAGGAGTGGAATCGTGTACCTCGCGGTGTTATTGATAAAAAAAGAAGCCATGTAAACGAACTGGAATTGAAGATTGATAACACCCGTCTGGATGTTGACTATATTGTTCATGATGGTGGAATGGGTATTGGATTTTCTGAAGATAAAGAAGAGTTGCTGAATAATGTATTGTCCATCCGTAGTGTATTCCAAAGAGGGTTATCTGTATTAATCAGGCTTGAACAGGACACCAGTGTCATGAGGGAATTTGATAAGGAAGATGCTCAAAAACCTAGTACCTTGCTTAGAAATATTGAAAAATTAGCCAGACAGATCCATCAACAATATATTGACACTACTACAGCACAGTATGAGGAAATGTTGGCCAATGGTGAGGAAGATGAAGATTTAATACAAAAATATGAAAATTTACCTTCCTTTGAAGAGTTATCTCCTCAATTAAAGATTGCAAATTTCCGTCAGGCAAAATCAATTCCTAAAAAATTGCGCAAAATAGGATGTGAATTGGCTAATATCTCCGATGAGCGTAAGGAAATTAAAGAATTTACAGATGAAGAAATCCTTGATTTGGCAATAATGGAACATGACGAATGGTGGGAAGAAAAAATAGGCACCGGTTGGAGATATGGTCCTGTTCGTGATGATGAAAATCTTATCCATAACTATATGGTGCCATGGGAGGAATTGCCTCCTGAAATACAGCAATATGATATTGACCCTGTAAAAAACATTCCAAAGTTAGTTGAATCTGTTGGGCTGAAAATAGTCACAACCAAAACAAGAATGCTGACATTTGAAATGCATAAGCTATACTCACAGGAAAATGATGCAGTGGAGTTTGATAAACTGCCGAACTATATCAAGTATTCAAATTATAAGCAGACGGACTATCTGGTCAAAATATTGGCTGAACTCGGTTATGATATGGTTGACATTGAGGAACCCGGTGTGGCAATATCCACTTTTGATAATGATTCCCTTAACTATTTGGCTCAAAGGGAACATGAGGGATGGTATAAACTCAAAATAAATATGGGCTGGAAATATGGTACTGTTCGTGATGATGATATGAAAACCAATCCTAATCTAGTTGATTGGGATGACCTTGAATATGCAAAAAAAGACGCCAATATTCACACATTCAGAAACCTTCCGGATTTATGCAGAAATGTAGGTTTAAAGATTGTTAAAAATTAACTAAAAATCATTTTTAAATCTAATCTGTTATTATTAAAATTTGACTAAAAATAGTTTAAAGTGAATGAAATAGTCATTCACTCTTTTTTTTAATTTAAAAATTGTTGGCCCAATTGAGGAAATTGCTAATCTAATATGAATAATGCATTTTTTCATATATCACAATTTTTAATACTTGGAACTCATATTAAAAAGTTATTAATAATGATTAACCAAAACTATACATATGAATGTGGCGGATATTATAAATCAACCGATTTTTCAGTTAATCGTGGAAATTATAATTTTTACTATTTTAACAGTAATTGGTATGTTTATTCATAAAAAAATAAAATCTAGTTCAAATAGATATTTAAATCCTCATGAATTTTTGCCGGAAGGGGAGATACACTCATTAAAACAGATGTTTTATCTAATCATGATGGCATTGTCATTTATCATCATTATTTATACTTTGACATTTGTGGTGGATGATGTACTTTATATTGTAATATTCGATATATTACTTTCATTGTTTATTGCGGTAACTTTGGATAAAACTTCAATCAAAGGTAAAATTCTCTTTTTGTTGTTGGTTCCATTTGGATCCTTAACTTATATGCTGTTTGGATTTACTTTGATCAGCTTGCTTGATATTATCCATGTATTCATATTCCTTTACTTTATTAAATACTATTTTGATAAATTCAGAGAATATACTACTTCTAACGGTTTAGGATTGGCTGTAATTCTCTTGTTTTCAATAATATTTATCAGTTTTTTCATTACACAATTTGCAGAACATGTCAATGCACTTGATTCACTTGTAATGGTGTCAAATGCATTTACAAGTAATGGATATACTGTTTTGGGAAAAACAATTCCTGGTAAATTGAATAGTTTATTTTTGGTATGGGGAGGTTATATTATCTCCGGTGCAGGTACTGCTACATTAACGGCTGCGATACTGATCAGGCACTTTAATAAAAGAGTTGAAGAACTTGAAAAAATAATTGAAGGGGAGAGTGGTGAATAATGGATAATACAATTTTTATTTTAATGACAGCGATTGACTTTGTTGTTGCAATTATAGTTTTTACTATTCTGTGCAAGGTTCTTAAATTCGCATCCAACAAGCTCAAGGCTTCCGAACGCTTCAATTCTTTTAGACTGTTCCACCTTGAAGAGTATTTTCCGGAGGAACAGGCAACTGAAATCAGACAAATTTATTATCTGACAATGATTGTGCTATTTGTGTTGAACTTCCTATACCTTATAGTGTATTGGAGGGATGTGACTTTCACATTGGTTGTTTTTGATATACTTCTTTCAGCTTATCTTGCAATTGGCATCAATAAAAGTTCAGGTAAAACCAAATGGCTGCTGTTGTTTTTATTGGTTCCATTTAATTCCATAGCTATGGTGATATTTTCAGGATCATTTGTTTATCCTCTGGATATATGTCACAGTTTAGCATTCCTGTACTTCATTAAAGTTTATTACGATAAATTCATCAACTATACTGAAACAAACAGTTTGGGAATAACAATAATGTTATTGTTTATAATAGTATTTGTCAGTTTCATATTCACTGCGTTTGTTGAAGATGTATCTCCGTTGGATGCCCTTGTCATGGCATCTAATGCATTTACAAGTAATGGTTATGCGGTTTTAGGTAATAGCAGTGTCGGTAAACTAAATTCATTAATTCTGGTTTGGAGTGGTTTTATTTTGTCCGGTGTGGCTACTGCAACATTAACCGTTGCAATCGTAATGAAACGTGTCAATAATGACTTTGACAGGCTTGAAGAATTGGTTAAAAAGAATAAGAAAAATTAATTGATTATTCTTTTTGCAAATTCTTGTGCATCTTTTAAATCTTTTTCATTTGGTCTTCCTCTGTGGACTAGTTTAAATGCTCCTCTGCAGTGGAATTCATCTTCACTCATTTTGATTCCTTTAGCTTCGACATGTTTTTTGACCTGTCCGTAGGTTGACTCAAGTAATGCCGCTGATGAGAAATTGACGACTTCACCGACATTTACATTAATGTTTGCTATGAAATCTTTGATTGCGGAGTCAATTCCAGCAGCATAAACAGCACTTCCTAAAAATAGGATGTCTACATCTTCGGTTAAAGGTTCATCTACTGTTTTTGCTTCTACATTGATTGCAGAGCCTATCGCTTCTGCAAGTTTCTTTGTATTTCCGGTTTTTGTGTAATATCTGATTGCTACTTTCATTTAAACACCTTATTTTTATATTGTCAGGGGGTTATTTAAATTTTTGTTAAAATTCATATGTTCTTAAAACTTCAGCAATCAGTGTTTCGCAGTCAGGTGCTCTACTTTCAACTTCTCTTTTAAATTCATCAGGATCCTGTCTGATTGACGGAAATGAATTGTAGTGCATAGGGATGACAAATTTCGGATTGATCCATGAGACGGCTATTGATGCTTCTGTGGGATTCATTGTGAAAATGTTTCCTATTGGAAGAATTGCAATGTCCGGTTTGTATACTTCTCCAATAACGAATTTCATGTCCGAAAACAATCCTGTGTCTCCTGCATGGAAAACCTTAAAATCATTTTCAAAGGTAAAAAGAAAGCTTCCGGGTTTTCCGGCATAGGGAATGTTGATGTCAAAATCTAGACTTGAAGAGTGTTTTGCATCAAGCATCCTTATTTTAACATCCTCAATTGTTATTTCTGCTCCGCAATTAATTCCAATG
The DNA here is from genome assembly GCF_902788255.1 of uncultured Methanobrevibacter sp. NCBI lineage: Archaea > Methanobacteriati > Methanobacteriota > Methanobacteria > Methanobacteriales > Methanobacteriaceae > Methanobrevibacter > uncultured Methanobrevibacter sp. The sequence continues at coordinate 45,035 of NZ_CADAJR010000007.1, read as the reverse complement.
GCATTCACACCTTTCCTTTGGAGATAAATCGATATTTCGTAGTTTGTAACAACAACTAAATTTGGATTGTTTCTTGCTATTTCCACAACGTCTCCGAAGTGGTCTGCATGACCATGTGTGATGCAGACAACATCCGGATGAACCTCATCTACTTTTAGGGGACATGAGGGATTTGCCTGAATGAAAGGGTCAACAATGATGTCCAATCCATTATCACTAATCAGTTCAAAAGCGGAATGGCCTAACCATTTGAGTTTCATATCCTGCAGACTCCATTAACACAACTGTCAGCATCTTTTTCTTCATCCACTTCACTTTCAGCAATTATTTGACTTAAAACGCTTTTGAAATCTTCATATGAAAGTGCTCCTGGGATGGAATATTTACTATCGAATAGATAAAATGGAACAGCATGAATCCCGCTTGAAAGAGCAATTGTCTCATCTGATTCGACTAATGAATTGTACATGTCACTGTCCAGAACTTCAGTTATTTCCTCATCTTTCAAACCTGCTTTCATTCCAATATCAAGCAAAACTTCCCTGTCTGCCAATTTTAGATTTTTTGTGAAGTATGCATCAAAGAGCATATTGGCAAGATTTTCTACAAGTTCAGGGTCATTTTTACTCTCTGCCAGTTTCATCAGTCTGTGGGCATCACGGGTATTTGTGTATAAAGTGGTTTCATATTTAAAATCAATTCCCTCTGCCTTTCCAAGTTCGGATATTTGTGAAACCTGTTTTTTGGCATCCTCCTTACTTAAACCATATTTGACACCAAATCTCTCAACGGTTGTGGATGTAACATCCATAGGTGCATTCTGATCAAGCTCAAAAGCACGCATGTCAAATTCAACATCCAAATCCAAATCTTCAACCGCTCTTTTCAGTCTTGTGTTTCCTATATAACAGTAAGGGCAAGCAAAGTCGCTCCAGTATGTAATTTTCATAATCATAACCTCTAAGGAAAATATTTAATACATTTCATTAATAAATAGGTAAGTAACTATTGAATTACTTGATTTGATATTATGGTTGAGAATAATATTTGTCCTATAGGAAATACTCTTGATGTGTTCAATCGAAAATGGATTTTTTGCATAATGTCCAATATATACAACGGCAAAACCCATTTCAATGAGTTCAAGCAGATGAACCCGACAATAAGCAATCATGTTCTAGCCCAGACATTAAAGTATATGGAAGAGCAGAATCTTGTCACCAAAACAGTCATCGATGAGGTTCACAACAAAACCGAGTATGCACTGACCGAAAAGGGACTTAAGACAAATAGGATACTATACGAAATCACAGCTTATTTTTTCAATGAAATCGACGATACAAGAAGTGAAGATGAAATCAGCCAGCTTTTAAGAGAATATCGTGAAGTATATGGTATTTAGGTAAGTTTAAAATTACTTATTTCTTTTTATACTATTTTTTACTATTTACTACTATGAAAACTATATTCGATAAATGTAAACTAGGGGATTTAACACTTAAAAGCCGTATAATCAGAACAGGGCTATGGGAATCCGAGCAAAATGACCTAGATGCGATATATGAGCGATATGAAAAAATCGCCTCAAGTGGAGTTGGGCTTATCACTTCAGAATTATATTCAATCTATCCAAAGGACAAGTTCATTGAGCATTCCTATATGATGGACAGTCTGAATTTCATGACCATGGCAAGAAAACTTGCCGAAATAACTCACAGCTGGGACGTTCCAATTCTTGGCCAGGTCGAGTTCATCAAATATAACAGGGGAATAGATTTGGACATTCCGGTCAATGATTTGACTCTTGACGACATTCGCCAAATTCAATCAGACATCATTGATGCCGCCCAAAAGCTGCAGTATGCGGATTTTGACGGAATACAACTGTCTGTTGGAAACAATTTCTTTTTATCCAAATTCATCAATCCATATTATAACCAAAGGGATGACAACTATGGGGGAAATGTCTTTAACCGTATGAGGATGGTGCTGGAACTAATCAGGGTAATGAAGGACAATCTGGATTTGCATGTTTCAGTTAAGGTCAATACATTTGATGAGAGAAAGGACGGTTTTGACGCCAGTGAAAGTCTGGAGGCATGCAAGCTCCTTGAAAAGGTGGGAGTTGACTCAATTCAGGTTACACGACCATTGTCACCGCTTTATTTTACCAAAAAACTCTCATCTGAAGATGAACTTGTTGACTATACCAGCAAACTGATCGATTCGGTTGACGTGCCGGTAATTGTTGGCGGAGGATTCAACAATATGGAACATATGAATCAATTGCTTAACACAACTAATATCGAGTTCATGTCAATGTACAGGCCATTTGTCTGTGAAAAGGACTTCCTGAAAGGTTGGATGGATGGAAGCAGTGTCCAGTCTAGATGTCTGATGTGCAATAATTGCTATAGGACTAAAAAGAGTAACTGTTATCATTATTAACAGTTCAATATATTACTATGCAAAGCAGTGAAAATATTGACGTGATTAGAGGTTCTCCAAGAAATGCCATTAACAAATTGGCTTTTCCAACAATATTTTCAATGCTTCTGATGTTTTTAAACAATCTGATTGACAGCTTTTGGGTTTCGGGTTTGAATGCCGATGCACTTGCTGCATTGGGTTTCACTTCACCTTTGTATCTTGTCATCATTGGTCTTGGAACTGGTATCGGTGCAGGTGCCAACTCCCTGATTTCAAGATATGTCGGTGCCCAAAGAATTGAGGATGCAAATAATGCAGTTATGCATGCTATAATTTTAACAGTTATTGTATCTATTATAGTTTTAATTGTAGGAGTATTCTTTTTAGAGGATATAGTTATTTTACTTGGAGCATCAAGTGTCAAGACATATTGCCTAAGTTATGGTCAAATCATATTCTTTTTGAATATTGTATTTCTTGCACCCAATGTTACCGCAAGCATATTCCGTACTGAAGGGGCTGTTGGCAGGGCAACCAATCCGCTGATTTTTACTGCAGTCCTGAACATGATAATCGATCCTATTTTGATATATTCTTTTAATCTGGGCATTTTTGGAGCGGGACTTGCAACCGTAATAGCTTCATTTGCGGGTTATGTCTGGATGCTATACTGGATATTTGTTAAAAAGGATACCTATTTCAAATTCAAGTTCGAGTATTACAGAAGAAAGCTTGAAATATATAAGGAAATCCTCGTTGTGTCACTGCCCGCCGCAACAGAGGAGATTATATTTGCATTGGTGGCTATCATTTTGAATTTCCTGATAATGGTGACTGCAGGTGTCGGTGAGGTCGCATCATTTACCATAACATGGAGATTGATTACAATAGCATTCATACCCTGCATGGCTATTGGAATTGCGACCATAACCGTATCGGGTGTGGCATATGGGGCTCGAAACTGGGAAAACTTCAATGAAACAATCAAGTACTCTACATTCATAAGCCTGATTATCACTGTTTTGATTTGTCTGATATTCTTTGTTTTTGCCCAACCTATCTGTGGTGCCTTCAACTTCCAGGCTAATGACCCTGTTTTAGTCAACCGTTCCGCTGAAATACTGCAGCTTCTGGTTTTCTATAATGTCCTGATTGCATTTGGAGCAACGGCAGCATATACCTATCAGGGGGTCGGTTCAGGTTTCAAGTCATTGGCTTTGACTATAATGAGGGAACTGGTATTAAGTATGGCATTTGCCTATGTGATGGGTATACTATTGAATATGGGTGTTTTTGGAGTGTATCTGGGAGCAATTATTGGAATGAACATCGGTTCAATAGTGGGCTTTGTTTTCATATGGGTTTTTAATCTCAAATTCAAAAAGGTTTGCGGGAAGTAGCAGTTCCTTAAACTTTTTAAGATATGTGGTGTAATCTATTATTAAGTATGTTTGGGTGAGATAATGAAAGAAACAAAGGAAGAAGATATTAAAGTTAACAGACGTAAAGGTGACAAAGCAGTTTTTGAATCTAATTTACTTCAACAAATTTCTGACGGCATTGATTTTTTAAAAGATGAGGGTAAAGATGTTTTAAGAGAGTTAGATGCAAAAGGATTAAATGAAGAGGCTTTGGGGGAATTCGGTGAATCCACTTTAAATCATATTTCGGATGTGGTTGATGAGATGTCACAGTTAAAATCAGAAATCATTGATGAGGATGAGTTGCCGGAATCAATTAGAAAATCTTCTAGAGACCTTAAAGTTGCTCTCAATAGGGATGAGGACTATGTCAGAAGGGCAAAAAGAAGATTTGACAGAATAAATGATGGTGATTTTGTAGATGCATCAAGAGCAAACTTGAGAGTTGTAGAACTTTGTAACAAGGCTATTGATGTTAACCGATCTAATAAGAAAGCATATTATCTTAAAGGTTGTGCACTAATTAATCTTGAAAAATATGGTGCCGCTATTGAAGAGTTTATCAATTCCCTGGCCATTGAAGAAGATATTGATTCTTATATCGGTATTGCACATGCAAACAGGCTTAACGGAGACTATGAAGATGCAATAGATGTTTATGATAAAGTGCTTGAAAAGAATGAGGGATCATTTGAGGCATTTGAAGGTAAGGGACTGGCATATTATGCATTGGATGATTTTAAGGAAGCCTACAATTCATTTAGAAAAGCAGATGAGGTCGGTTCTCTTGGTGATGAGTCCCAAAAATTGATGGACGAATGCTTTGAAAAGATTTAGGCAATTTTTTCCTTTAGCTGTGTTTTCAAAGTAGTGTAGTAATAACCCTTAAGGGCAAGCAATTCCTCGTGGGTTCCTTGCTCTATTATTTCACCATTTTCAATTACAATAATCTTGTCTGCATTCCGGATTGTTGAAAGCCTGTGGGCTATAATGAAACTTGTTTTTCCTTCCATCAGCTTATCCATTGCCTTTTGAATCAATTTTTCTGTTCTGGTATCAACACTTGATGTTGCTTCATCCAGAATAAGTACTTCTTTTTTTGACAGTATTGTACGGGCTATAGTCAATAGTTGCTTTTGTCCATGGGATATGTTGTCCGAATCCTCGTTCAGGACACTTTCGTATCCATCGGAATGCTGGTGGATGAATTTGTCCGCATATACCTTGCCGGCAGCATCAGCAATTTCTGAATCGGTTGCATCAAGGTTTCCGTAGCGGATATTATTTGATATTGTATCTGAAAAGAGCCATGAATCCTGCAATACCATGCCTATTAGAGACCTCAGACTGTTTTTGTCATATTCATCTATATCTATGCCGTCAATCCTGATTGATCCGTCAGTTATGTCATAAAATCTCATGAGCAATTTTACGATGGTGGTCTTACCGGCTCCGGTTTCACCGATTATTGCTATCTTTTCACCTTTTTTAACATCAAATGATAGGTTTTTAATTATTTTTTCATTTGGTGTGTATGAAAAGCTGACATTTTCAAATGTGATGCCTTCTTTCAAGGTATTGATTTGTCTATCGGATGGGTTTTGCTCATCTTCATAATCCAAAAATTCAAAGATACGTTCGCTTGCAGCCATGGCGGTTTGGATCTGATTCATTATACGGGTTATTTGTTGTATAGGTCTTGTAAAGCTTTGGGTGTATTGGAAAAATGCTAAAATATCTCCGACCATTATTGCTCTTTGAAGCACAAAGACAGCACCCAAAACCGCAACCACAACATATGTGAAATTGGATATGAAGTTCATCAAAGGACCGTTCAGACTTGAATAAAACTGTGATTTCCATTCATGGGTAAACCAGTTTTCATTGTCGCTTTCAAATTTCTCCAGGGATATTTCTTCCTGGTTGAATGCACGGATAATGTCGTGGCCGGTGAATGTTTCCTCGATTTGACCGTTTAGCGAACCTTTAAAGGTCAGCTGTTTGAGGAAGTACTTTTGTGAATACTTTGTCATTAAATGGATTAATATGAATGCAATCGGGACCAGGATAATTGTAGTAAGTGTCATCCAGACATTGATTGTCAGCATCATTATGAATACTCCGATTAAAGTAATTATTGCAGTTGACAATTGGATGAATGACTGTGTAATACCATTCTGCAGGGAATCGACATCGTTTGTGACCCTTGAAAGGATATCTCCCCTTTTGTTTTCCTCAACCTTGTCCATTGGAAGGTGTAATATCTTTTCAATTAATCTTTCCCTTAAGTCATAACTGATTTTGGTGGTCACTTCAATCAAAAATAAACTCTGCAGGTATGAAAATACAGAACTTACAAGATATAATACTGTAACGATTTCCAAAAGGTAAAACAATGTGCTGATGTCAATTGTGCCTGTGTTATGGATAATGTTGTTTATTCCATCAAATATTATAGTTGTTGCCTGACCAATGAGAAGAGGTGCTATAATAGTAAATGCCGTGGATATTACGGTAAATAGTATTGTCAATATAAGTTTCCATTTATGGTCATTTAAAAGGCTTAAAATGTTTTTGATTGCCTTTCTGTTGTCTACAGGCTTTTCAGGAGGCTTTCTTCTAAGAGGTCTTGGGCTCATGATAATGCCTCCATGTTGTCGACCTGGATGTTTACGATTTCACGGTAGATGTCGGAACTTTCAATCAGGCTTTCATGATTTCCCCTATCAACGATTTCGCCATTGTCGATTACCAATATCTCATCGGCATCCATTATTGTCGAAATCCTTTGAGAAACAATGAGTATTGAGGAGGCCTTCAAATCCTTGAGATTGTTTTTAATCTTTCTTTCTGTATTCATGTCAAGGGCTGAAAAGCAGTCATCGAATAAATAAAATTCATGATGGTCAATTATTGCCCTTGCTATTGATAGGCGCTGTTTTTGACCGCCTGAAAAGTTTGACCCTCCTTGTGTGACTTCTTCTGAGAGATTTTCAATGAAATCAACCTGGGCAAGTTCCAGTGCCTTGGAAATTTCATCTTCACTTGCATCAGCTTTTCCAATTCTCATGTTGGATTTGACATCTCCTTGGAAAAGAATGGCCTTTTGAGGAGTAAAACTTATTTTGTCCCTTAATTGTTGTAATTTAAAATTTTTAATGTTTAATCCGTCAATGAGGATTTCACCACTTGTCGGGTCATGAAGGCGTGGGATCAGGTTTAATATTGTGGACTTGCCGCTTCCTGTTCCGCCAATGATTGCAGTGGTTTTTCCGGGTTTTAATGTAAAATTTATATTTTTTAGTGTTTCCTTTTCACTTCCGGGATATTTGTAGCAGACGTTTTTAAATTCAATTGTAGGATTTTGTGAAATTTCTGTAATTTCACCGTCTTTTATTGTAATTTCGGTGTTTAAAACTTCACTCACACGTCTTCCTGAAACAAGCACTCTTGGAAGCATAATGAAAAATCCTCCAATCATCAAAAATGAGGTAATAATCTGGGTTGAATATTGGATAAATGCAATGATGTCTCCGGTAAGGAGTCCTCCACTTATGGCATCATATGCACCAAAGTATAGGATTAAAACGACCATCATGTTCATTATCAGTGTCATTAACGGAAGCATAACCAGCATGTTTTTGAATACATAGATGTTCACGTCATAGAATTCCTTGTTCACTTTCTGGAATTTGTTTTCCTCATAATCCTGACGAACAAAAGCTTTGATAACTGGTATTCCCATCAGGATTTCCCTTGCAGTCCGGTTCATTCTGTCAAGAATTTCCTGTGTGATTTTAAAGTATGGGAGTACACGTATGATAACTATAATCAAAAGCAATATCACCGCAATGAAATTGACAATAATAATCCATGTTAAATCGGTTTCAAGCTCGAAAACTTTTATTATGCTGCCGATACCCAAGAGAGGTGCAAAAATCAGTGTTGTAAAAATCATTCCCAAAACGTTCTGGAGCTGATTTACATCATTGGTTGTTCTTGTAATCAATGAGGACCTGGAAATGTCATTCAGTTCATGATTGGAAAATTTTAAAACCTTTCTGTAGATTATTTTCCTCAAGTCCTTTGCATAACCTGATGATACTCTGCTTGAAAAATAGCTGACACCAACTGTGGCCAAAGCAGAGATTGCAACCATTAAAAGCATCATCATACCGGTATCTATAATAAACTGAAAATCAGTATTTTGTATCCCGATATTTACAATATACGCGGTGTATTGTGGTAAAGTTAAATCACAGTAAACTTGAATTAATAGGAAAATGAAAATAAATAAGATTAAGTGAATCTTATTTTTCATAGGTTTTAATAATTTTTTCATAAATATTCTTAATATATTCTATTGATCATTATAATTATATTTTTTCAAGAATTTGAAAGCAAATATTTAAATGAATTCCTTCCACAAATCTGTTTTTAAAACGCTTGTTTCGCTTAACTCTTCCAGTTTTAGGAATAATTCCCATGGCATGGACAATGTCAGATAATCATTTGGGATGAAGTGTTTCATTTTACTGCGTCCTGCAAAGTCAATTGGACTTAAAACAGGTTTCGGATTGTCACTTTCGGTCTGCTGGAATGTAAAGCATCCAATTGCCTGACATGATGAAGCCTGTGGTGTTAAGATGTAGTTGCCTTCAAGCCTGAATGATGAATTAATCTGCATTAAAACTGTCAGTTCAATAGGATTCACGGTAAAGATCACTGATTCTGGAATTTCACCTTCCTCCAAGTTTTCCAATCCCTTGAATATGACGTATTGTCCCTCATCATATATTGGACGATTTTTTATGCATGTCTTGGCAGTTTCAAAATCACAGTAGATTCTCTCTCCATGGGTAAACATTTCTCGTGATGGTTTTGGCATATTTTCCAATCTCTTTTGATAGTTTTCCTTGTCAACTGCTGAGTCAAGACCATTTGACAAAAATGCTGCCTGAAAATCAACTGCATCTTCTGTAGGAAGTCCTGATCCCCATCCGAATCCTACTGAAACTCCTCCGCAGGTAATGTTTTCACGTCCGAAGTAGGTGGTTTTTCTTTTTGCAATGGTTTGTGCAACAAAACTCATTGCACATCCTCCATTATTTTTCGGTCCGACTGCATTTTCAGGTTTATTGTCACTTTTGAGCAATACTATTGGTGGAAATTTCATGTTTAGTTCTTCTGATATATTACTTTTCATATTAACAACCTCATTAGTTGTATTTTGATTTTTGTTTTATATAATATTGTATGTTTTTTGCGAGTAGGATATTTTTTCATTTCAAAAAACCGAACGAATGAACAAATTTTAGAATATGTTGTTACATGTTTGTTTATTTTTTACAATGCTTTTTCAAACTTAACATTCACTAAAATATGTACAAAAAACTATAACATTTATATACTACTTCCGCTAATTTAAGATAGGAATTATAGTGAGGTGAAGATAATGAAAAGAATTACTATACCAATATTGGCTATACTCCTTGTTGGATTATTGCTTCCAACCGGATTTGCAGCCGATTCCAATCTTGTAATAACATATGGTGAAACTACATATGCAAACAACGATTATAAATCTGTTGTTGATGCATTCTTTGTAAATCAAGCAAATGTTGATTTAAACAATGTGAATTCAAAAGTAATCACTGCTGATCAAGTAAATCAAGTATCCAGTGGTATTACAGGTAAATCCTATTCATCAAATCAAATATTATCATCTGCATTCCTCGATTTAAAAGATAATGACAATCTTGAAGTGAGTGTGGACAAATCCAAAATCACAACAATCACTGGTAACATGTACATTTCAGCATTGAAATCAGCAGGTATAACCAGTGGACACGTTTACGTAACCAGTCCTGTTTCCGCTACAGGAGAATCTGCTCTTGCAGGAATAATGAATTCTTATGAAGAAGTTACTGATGTTAAAATTCCGGAAACTGTAAAAGAAGCTGCAAACGATGAAATCTACACACAAGCCGAAATTGTTGAAAACTCAGGTGTGGATGCGGACAAATTATCAAAACTGGTTGACGATGTTAAACAGGAAGTGTCAAAAGGTAACGTTACAGATCATGGAACTATTGTGAACATTATCAATAACTATGTTCAAAACAACAATATCAACATTACAAATGTGGATATTGAAAATCTGGCAAATACAATTCAACAAGTGCAAAATGTGCAGGGTGATGTAAACCACTATAAAGATCAAGTAGGTGAATTTCTAAATAATGGAAATTCCACTGGCGGTTTTTCACTTGATTCATTATTTGACTGGATTAAAGCATTCTTTAATGGGAACTAATTTCCATTAATTTCTTTTTTTTTAAAGTAAATACTTTAGGGTATTTATATAATGTTAAATATATATTATGATATTGAGGTGGAAATATTGAAACATCTTAATATTATAAAAATTTTAATAATTTTAATACTTCTGGTTGTAAGTGTAGGATCAATTTCAGCAGCTGATGATTCAAATTTCGTATCAGATGACAATTCAGATGATGATTTCGATTTGGATGAGGAATTGGAAGACAATCTGGATGATGAGTCTGATGATGATTTAGATGATGAGGACTTTGAGGATGATGAGTCTGATGATGATTTAGATGATGAGGACTTTGAGGATGATGAGTCTGATGATGATTTGTATAATGAATCTGATGATGATTGGGATGATGATTTAGATGATGGCAACTACACTGATTTTGACTATTTGGATTTCAAAATTAAGTCCTACTTGATTCAATATGGAAACTATTCATACTTTAACTGGACTGAATCCGAACATTTCATGAGTGAATATCAAGTATTTCTCTTAAATCAGTCAAACTATACTCTAAACAGTAGTGCGGAAGGCTATGAAACCTACCTGAAAATATTTGATTCAATAATATCCACATTTGGGGATTATAACCTAACCGAAAACGAAACAGAATACCTCAAATTCATGATAATCTATTATCTCAACAATTTCGGTAATGTTAGTGCAAATTTCACATGGGATGAAAATCAGAGTTTTGCGAATTTCACACCCGATTGGGCCGTTTTAGCTTGTTGTCTTGAGGGTTGTGGATTCAGTGGTAATGCGACATCATCCATATTCTATAATTATCTGCCAGTTTTAGGTAGTTTTAGTCCTATATTTGGAAATGTGACAGATTCAAATTCAACAAAAACAAACATGACTCATGTTGATTTGCCTGAAAATAATCCATGGTGGGCTAATCTGGCAATTTTGTTTCTGGTTGTTTTGATGATGTTTTTAATAATTTTGTAATTAGTTTGTAAATACTGTAATTTGATTGAAAAATCATTTTATAGTATAATTTTTTTTATTAACTTTCAAATTATTTTTTAAAATTAATTTAAACTTCTTGTACTTTTTTTATCTTAATATAAAAAGATTGTAATAATGGTAATTTTCTATAGTTTTATTTCATCCGACCAATCTTGATTTAATTTGATAATAGTTTTTCATAGCATTATTTAAATATTCAATTTATTTATATTAATTTTTAATGTTTTTTCATACTTATTTTTTGAAATTAAGGTTTTTTAATAAGATTTAGCAAATAAAAAGGTTTATATACTATTATCAGTATATTAAAATAAAAGTTTGTTATGATATGATGCAAACTTGTAGGAGGTATAATATTTTGAACAAACAATTATTGCTTGCATTTGCATTGCTTTTGGTTGCAATATTTTCAGCAGGAGCAATTTATGCAAGTGATGTAAATGGTACTGAAACATTGGATGCAAACGTAATTGGCGATGAAGCTGATATGCCGGTTGCAGTTGATGGGGATGTATCAAATGATAATAATATATCAACAGTTGAAGATACTATAGTGGTGGATAGTATTTCAAGTAAACATCCTACAGAAATAATTAATCCGAAGGACACGATTTATTATAAGGATTCTTATTATGTTATTTTAATTGATGAGGATGGTAACTGTTCCCTAGCCAATAAGACAATAGATATTGTAATCAATAATAGGGATTACACTGTCGTTACGGACAATGACGGTGTTGCTAGGATTGATCTCTCATTAAATCCTGGCCAATATTCGGTCACTGCATCATTTGCAGGAGATGAAAATTATATTTCATCAAACTTATCCACAAAAATCACTATACTGCCTTCAATACAGGCTAAAGATATAGTTAAATACTATAAAGGAAGTACAAAATATACAGCTACCTTTTATACGGTTAACGGCACTGCCTTAGCTAACACTGAGGTAAAAATTAAAGTAAATGGTAAAACATACCAGGTCAAGACAAATGCAAAGGGTGTGGCTTCTCTTGAGGTCAACCTTAAACCCGGAACATATAAGGTTATAGCCATTAATCCGGACACAGGTTATCAGTTAACAACTACCTTTAAGATATTGCCGACTGTTACTGCAAGCAATATTAAGAAGGTATATACTGACAGCAGAAAATTCTCTGCAAAATTCTATAAAAGCAACGGTAAGGCTTTAGCCTATAAATACATAAAATTCAGAGTCAATGGTAAAACATATAAAGTGAAAACCAATAAGAATGGTGTAGCTTCTTTATCTTTAATAAATTTAAAAAAAGGTACTTATAAAATATATTCTTATAATGTTGATGGATTCAGACTTACCAATACCATTAAAGTATATAGAAAGGTGGCTTCTTCATTAACTTCCAGTGATTTTACTTTTTCAAAGTATACAACATCTAAAGTCATAAAAGTTAGATTACTTAATATATTCGGATACGCTCCGAGTAAAGGAAAGGTAATAAAATTCACAATCAATGGAAAGAAATATTCCAAGACCACTAATAACAACGGTTATGCTTCCCTTACATTACCTAGTCTTAAAGTAGGGGTTTATAAGGTATCATATACTTTTTCCGGCAATTCGTTTTATAAGGCTTCCAAATTGACTAAAAAAGTTACAATCAACTCAAAATCAATCAATCCTTATGGTACCAAAAAGAATATTGTATATTTGAACTCAGATCTTATTCACGGATATGCTCATGACATGAAGGTGCTGAATGAAATTGCAAGTCTCCTGAGAAAAGCGGGTTTTCAAACAAAAATCTGTGGTGTTGGAGCATGGTCTCACTATGAACTAAGGGATACCGTTAAAAATGGTATATGGTTCACTATTTATGGTGGGGCATGTGCAAGTACCCTAAAGGAAACTGCCAATAATGACTGGTTCAGAAAACCGTTGGTCAATCATGGATCCCGTACCGTTGTAGGATTTTTGCCTCCTGCTGGAGATATTAGAAAAGGAGGAAAATATTATGAATGGTTGCCTCGTGCATGGGATGACGGTTTTTCCGATGAAGATTTCACCGGATTGTCCCATCCTGCAGATTATTTAACAGACCATGCAATACCATTCATGTATGCAAGCACTGCTAAAGAAATGGTTGCCAAGTTCCTCGCTGGTGGGGATAATAAGGAGGCATGTACTAAAAACTGGAAGTTTATAACTAAAGGTAATGCGGCAGGCTCTCCATCCGAAACCAAGGTTGCCGTTCAAACAGCAAGTTCATCCAGTAATGATGCAAATATTCTCAAGGCTATCCAAATGCAGCCTGTAATTGCAGAAAATGCTTTGAATAACGTTTCTTCAAATGAAGATTTGCTTTTAGTAAATTCTTCCTTTGGAGCTGATGCACTTCCTCTTAATTATAATGGAGGGTCTTGTGAAACTTCATCTTCAATGATGGTTTCAGATATAGGTAGAAATGTGACTGATGAAACCAGCATTTTGTCTACTTCAATCGAGTATTTAACTGTGATAATTGAAGCTTGATATTCTTTAAAAAATTTTTAAGAATATCTTTTCTTTATTTTTTTTAATCATTTTTTTTAACATTCTTCATTTTTTTACCATTTAGTATATATACTAATTAATTACATAAATAAACTCATTAACAAATTAAATTTAATTAACTGAAGGTTTGATATTATGGTTAGATTTTCACAAACTCTTGATGATAAACAATCAAAGAATCGAGGAAAACCTTATGAGCAACCTGCAAGTAATCAGTATTATGTACCTGAAGAACCTCGTGTTGCTCCAAGGCCTAGAGATGATAGGATGTATTCTCAACCTCCTAGACCAACTCCAGTTCAGAGACCCGTTTATCAGGAGGATAATTTCTATACTCAGCCACAAAATGCTGAACCTGAACAGATTATCTATGAAAGACCTAAAATTGAAAGGGAATCTATCCAGCCAGATTATTCAAAACCGGAATTGAACTTTCCAAAAGATCAAAATATCCAGTTCGGTGTCGAATATTCACCAAATTCAAAACCTCCGGTAATTGGTAATAACTATACTATACGTTCAAATTCAATTATCTACAATGATGTAGTCATTGGAGACAATTTCAGAACCGGACACAATGTTGTTATCCGTGAAAATACAAATATTGGAGACGATGTTTTAATAGGAACCAATACCGTTATCGAAGGGGATGTTATTATAGGAAATGATGTCAGTATACAATCCAATGTATACATTCCGACCAATTCCGTAATTGAAGATAATGTATTTATCGGACCTTGTGCTTGTTTTACAAATGATAAATATCCTGTTAGAATCAACTATGAACTTCAGGGACCAAAGGTTAGACGTGGAGCTTCAATAGGAGGTAACACTACATTTTTATCCAATGTTGAAGTTGGTGAGGGTTCAATTGTTGCTGCTGGAGCTATTGTGATCCATTCAGTTCCACCATTCTATTTGGCAATTGGAACACCTGCTCGTATTAAACCACTTCCAGACCACTTGAAAGTTCCTAATAGATTCTAATACCAATGGAGATTAATTATGGCTAAATATAAATGTAAAATTTGTGGATATATTTTTGATGAAGATGACATTGAAGAGGGATTAAACATTCCATCAGGAACAAAATTTGATGAACTGCCTGCTTCATTTAAATGTCCTAAATGCAGAATGGCAAAGGCTATGTTTGAAAAAATTGATTAGTTTTATATATTACTAACTTATATAGTATTATTATAATTAAAATTTTTAAGGAGATTGTTAATAATGGCAAAATTTAAATGTAAATTATGTGGTTTTGTAACCGATGAGTTTGAAGAACTTCCAGAAGATTACAAATGTCCTATGTGCGGTGCAACTGCTGACATGTTTGAAAAAATCGAATAGGGTTGTTTAACATGGCTTTTGTTTGTAAAGTTTGTGGATTCGTTTTAGATGAAGACGAATTACCAGAAGATTACGTATGCCCTGTTTGCGGTGTACCTGCAGCTAATTTTGAAGAACAATGAATGTTCTTCTTTTTAAATTTTTTCTAAAAACTGTTTATTTTCAAAAATTACACTTATTTTACCGGAATATTTTTCAAATATTTTTTCTATATTCCTGTTGTCCTTTGAAACTACTTGATAGGATACCTTATCCGAATATTCCTTATCGATTGCTTCAAGCTGATTGTTTCTGACTTCTGTATCCACTAGTTTTATGTCAGAATATTCGAAGGTAATCTTATAGACATCATACTCTTCAATTTCAACGATTTCCGCCTGGCCAACAGCTTCCATTACTGATTTGGAATATGCCCTTACAAGCCCTCCGGCACCAAGTTTTATTCCTCCGAAGTATCTGGTAACGATTGCGGTTATGTTGTGAAGTTCTTTTTTCCTTAAAACATTAATCATTGGTTTTCCTGCGGTTCCTCCAGGTTCCCCATCATCATCAAAGCCTTCTCCGTCCCCTACAATATATGCGGTGCAGTTGTGAGTTGCATCATTGTATTTCTGATTCAATTCATTAATGATTTCCTTTGACTCCGCTTTGTTTTTGGTTGGGTAAAGAGAACATATGAATTGGGATTTTTTGATGTTTATTTCAATCTGAACCGGTTTTTTAATTGTTTTCATGGTATCAATATATTTATATATATAATCAAACATATTAAGTTTAGTTAATTTTGTGAGGTGTTTAATTTGTCAAGTAGATCAGCTACAGTTTTGGTAATTTTTATAATTGCAGTCCTTGCATTCTGTTTTGCTAGTGTTTTTGCATCCATGACAGGACCAATTTCAATTTTACCTAATAATACGGATTCAAATGCTAGTTTATTTGATAATCTTTCAGTGCAGCAGGATTCTTCAAATAATTACAACTATAATGATTACAGTGATTATTCTAAGGATGATTCTTCAAGTGATGATTCCTCACATGTAGAAACCACAGTGGATAAGTCAACTGATGACAGTTCCCATTCTAGTGAGGGTTCTTCCAGTGGAGGCAGTTCTTCTGGAGGAAGTTCTCAAGAGGATGGTGGCAGTTCTTCTGAAGGTGGTTCATCTGGTGGTGATTCGTCTGGTGGTGGTTCATCTGGTGGTGGTTCATCAGGGAAAGATTCATCTAGTTCCGATAATTAATTCTCTTTTTTTTCTTTTTTTTAGAAATCTAATAATTTTTCAACATCGAATATTACAGAGTTGATTGCTAAACTGAACAGTCTGTTTCCGTAATCTTCATCTACGTAGACGCCATTTTCTTCAACGTCAATTGCGCCCTCTTCGATGTTTGGGTCATCTTCACGTGCTTGCTTGAATCCATGCAGACCAACTTCCTCATATTTGTTGACATCGGCCTGATTGACAACCTCATCATCATTTACAATGCCCAGTACCTTTGCCATTGACAGTTCTCCGCTTCCGCCGTGAGGACCTTCAGAAGAGATCACCTTGTTGTTGAATGTAATTGACAGTCCAGTCTTATCTTCAATGTCCCATAACTCGGCCATCAGGGGAATGTTTCCTCCGTGAGCATTGACAATCACGACTTTTTCAATATCCAGAAATTTCTTTGCCTGGTTTAGGGTGCTTATGACATTTTCCTTTAATGTTTCAAGGGAAACATGCACGCCATGGTCGATTGTGTCCAGTTCATATGCTGGAAATATTATTCCCAAAAACTTGGCACCGGTCAGGAGGGATGATTGAAAAGCGATGTGCGCTCCGATTTTTGCATCGGTATCGATTGGCAGTGCAGGGCCGTGGTTTTCCAGATGTGATCCGAGTGCTATTATTCCGACCTTGTGAACTCCAGGGTCTCTGATATTGCCCGCTCTGTATCTTAGTTCAGCCATATTGCCACCCTAGATTTCAAAGTTCCAGATGTCGTCACCGACATAGTGTTTGGTTTCAACAGCTTTTCCGGAATCATTTGCCACCATTTCCTCACCACTAATCAAACTTATTCCAATTGCCAGTGGTTTTCCATGGGTTTCATCTATAATAAGTACAATGTCTCCGCTTTCAATTCCTTCTGAAGCAGCTACAATTCCGGGACTCATGATGTCTGCACCATTGCTTACAAATCTGATAGCGCCCATGTCTACAGTAACTGTCTTTGATTCTATGTCAGTTTTCAGTGCTGCTTTGAGTGTAGGGAATGGTTTGTCATCGATAATTATGATGTATGGTTCTCCATCTACTAAAATGAATGAATTAGGTTCAGCTTCAAGTATCTCCACATTCTTTTTGCCTTGAAGTAATTCTCCATATTCGCCTAATTCTTGTTTTATCTCTTTAATTTTCTTTTTTTTAAGGAAATTTCTTTTTTTAACTTTTATTGCCATGTTATCCCAAAGTTTGTTTTATGATTATTAATATGTTTTTTCAATAAATAAAGTTTGTTTATAGGAGATTAATTTTTGTCTTTTTTTCAATGCAAGTAAGTAATTGCATGCGGAAAATTATTTATATTGATAAATAAAGATAATTAATTGTATGATTTGGGGTGTGGGGTAGTATTCTCCCCATGTTATATATTTAATTGATATTGAGGTGCGTGTTGTATAATCTGCATTTCTTGTGTTCCACAAGAAATGTGGTCAACACACTACTGAAGTAGAAATCTCTCACTCATCAATGAATACTTGCTGTTTCTTGAAAATACATATCTGAAGTCGATGTCGTCACCAAAATCTGCGATGATTATCGGTGGGTCATGAATTACATATTTTGTTATGCTGCTTGCATTGTTGTTGCTTAGATTTTTTATTATTTGGTTTATCACGTTTAGTTCCTTTTGACTGAATCTGTGTGTGGGAATTATTGTAGGATAATATCTGTGTATTGTTCTGGAATAGTATGCCTCTTTTTTTAAAAACAGCTGATTTTTTGAAATCAGATCCTGGCTTACCTCACTAAAGTGTTTCGGTTTTATTCCCCTTTTTGATTTGATGTATGTCTCATTTGTTAATAGCTCACCGTAAAGTTCATAATATCCAAAATCAATAAAGTACATGATGCTGCAGAGCACTGTCTTTCCAAAATTGGGTTTATAGGAACATTGGGACAATACATACATTATTAAATCAATATATTTGGTGCGGTTGAAATTCATGGTTGTGCCTGTGATGGTTGTGTGAACTTAACTCTGTATCTCTTATATATTATGGAGCGTGGGAGAGCATTTGGTAATCAATATGATATTAAAATTTATTGTCTTTGCTATTTTTTGATTATTTTCGCCTAAAATAAGGTAACCTTTATATAGTAGGTTAGTTATATTTAATAGTATTAGTTTTAATTAGGTTTTGTCTTATCTTAACTTGATTATATTATGTCTAATAATGAGTGTTAAACTCAATTCATATTAAAAAACTAAAATTTGTAATAATATAAGGTGATATAATGAGCGGACAAAATGTTCAAAGACCACTTGACGCATTAGGAAAATCTGTGGATGCTCCTGTGTTAATAAAACTCAAAGGAGATCGTGAATTTAGAGGTATACTTAAGAGCTTTGATTTACACATGAATTTAGTTCTTAATGATGCAGAAGAGTTACAAGACGGAGAAGTAACAAGAAGACTCGGTGTTGTGCTCATTAGAGGGGACAATATTGTTTATATTTCACCATAAGTATTATTCAATACTTTTCTAATTATATTTTTACGATAGCTTAAGGAGGTGTATCAATGTCAAAGGGAACTCCATCAATGGGTAAAAAGAATAAAAAGACCCATATCAGATGTAGAAGATGTGGTAAAAACACTTACCATATACGTAAAAAAGTCTGTGCTTCATGTGGATTTGGTAAATCCAAAAAACTCAGGAGATACAGCTGGCAAAACAAAAAACCAACTACTAGACAAAGATTAGTATAAGTTGGTTGATTCATGAAGATTATTTCGATAATCTTCTTCAAAATACTTTTTTTTCAATTACTACTTAATTTAAATACTACTTTTTTTAGATAACTTTATTAATTATTGTTTGTTATATTAATTTAGGTATGACTAAATATTTTAGGTGACACATTATGACAGAATTAAAGGATGTAGCTCGTGAAAACGATGTCGATTTGGAAAACTGTGTTGTTTTTGTAAGGGGAAACGATGATATACTTGCTGTGGATATTTCCAACGCAGGAATCAGGCAAAGAAGTGATGATACAATGGGATTTACCTTTTCAATTTCTCCTAAACAGGCTTTGGCACTTGAAGAGTACTTCAATAAATTTGCCACAGGTGAAAAATTCTACTTTGACATTTCACAGACTGGATACAGGCCGGTATATTACAGAGGATTATCTCCAATGACCAAAGAAGTAAGCGAAGAATATGAACCTAAATTCAATATCACATTGTTTGCCCAAAAGGCGATTGTGGAACCTGATGATTCATATTTTGCTCCAACCTGTGCATGCTGTGAATTTTGCCATATCGGTTAGATAACATGTTTTCCCAAGATTTTTCAAATAAGATTACTATTACAAAAAATTCAAAAGAAAGTATCGAATTAGATCAAAGAAGGGTAAAAATACGTGAAAACAAAAATGGGTTGATGGCTGTAAGTTATCTTGCACCTGTTTTTGAAATAATGGATGTTGAGGACTTTTTTGAGGATATGCTTTCCAGTGAAAAGTTAACCATGAACATATCCGATACAGGTGAGTTCAATGTTAGTTTCAGGGGAATAGTTGATGGTAAGGGTAAAGCGCTTCCTCAAAATCTGGACCATAAAATAATTCTTTTGCAGGAACCGATCTGTCCTGAATCCATAATGGATGTTCAGTTAACTGGATTTTCAAGGTTCAGGTTCAGGGATGAAATCTCAGACAGTTAGATTTCCCCTTCTAAGGCATCCCATAGGTCAACTGCCCAGCCTTGTTTGCCGTCGATTACCATATCAAGTAATCGTACTTTTCCATCTTTAAAACGGAATAATCTGTAGTCTAGCTGTGGCTTTTTGGTGGTTCCTTCCTTGTTGCAGTCAAGATAAATTCCTTCACTGTATTCTTCTTCGAAGTTTCCAGCTTGTACGAAATCTCCAACAAGGGAATATCCATTTTTGACACTTTTGTCGAGTTGGTCTACGGTTTTTAACCATCCGCCTTGTGCTCTGAATTTTATGTCAGGGTCTATTTTAGTTATTTCTTCTTGCCAATTTAATATCATATTTACCAAATCCTTTTTTAATTTAATTTTGGTATTCCATATATAAATGGCAAGTGCGAGAGAGCATTTGGTAATCAATATATATAACTATAGTTATATATACTTATATATAAGTTTAATTTCATAACTAATAATAATATTAATTTGACTGGGCATTAATATGGATTTATTTGAAAAATTTAATATTGAAACTAAAAATGAACATTTATATGATATAGCATTTACCCACTCTTCATATGCGACTAAAAACAATTTAGATTATAACTATGAGAGATTAGAGTATTTGGGAGATTCAGTTTTAAGTCTTATAGTCTCTGAATATCTATATAAAAAATATCCTCAATATGAAGAAGGTGAGTTGACAAAAATCCGATCAAATTTTGTTTGCCAAAATGCTTTGATATATTATTCCCAAAAGTTAAAATTAGGGGATTATCTCAAAATTTCAGTTGAGGAATCAAACTTAACTAAAAATGAAGTAATTTCAATAACCGCAGACATATTTGAATCCTTTTTAGGAGCAATATTTCTTGATAAAGGTTTGGATTTTGCAAAAAAATTCATTTCCGAATGGATAATTAAGTATATTGACCAAAAAAGAGTCTTTTTTGAAGACTACAAGTCCCAATTAAAAGAATATGCGGACATGGAAGGATTAGTTATAGAATATAAAATATTGAAAGAATACGGAGTTCCCCATGACAAGACATTTATTATGGCATGTATGGTAAATGGTAAGGAAATGGGTGTTGGAAGAGGTAAAAATAAAAAAGAAGCTGAACAATCATCTTCAAAAGGTGCAATACGCAAAATGAGGATTGGGAGGAAGTAAATGAACAAAGAATCTGTTGGAAACGTTGAAACTCAATATCTCCAAATTGATGAACCTATTGAATTGGATAGTGGTAAGGTTTTAGAAGAGGTTACCGTAGCTTATGAAACCTATGGTGAACTTAACAAGGAAAAATCTAATGCCATATTGGTTTGTCATGCTTTAACTGGTGATGCACACGCAGCAGGTTGGCATAAAGGTGATAAAAAACCAGGTTGGTGGGAAATAGTAATCGGTCCAGGCAAGGCATTGGACACAGAAAAGTATTTCATCATATGTTCGAATGTATTAGGTGGTTGTAAGGGAACAACCGGCCCAAGTTCAATAGATCCAAAGACTGGAAAGCCATATGCACTCAATTTCCCTGTAATTACTATAGGGGATATGGTTCGTGTTCAAAAGAAACTCATCGACCATTTTGAAATCAGCCAACTGATGGCTGTAATTGGTGGATCAATGGGTGGAATGCAGGTTCTAGAATGGATGGTATCCTATCCTGAAATGATGAAAAAGGCAATTCCAATTGCCACAACCGCTATGTCTTCCCCTCAGCAGATTGCTTTTAATGATGTTGGCCGTCAGGCAATATTTTCAGATCCGAACTGGAATGGCGGAAACTATTATGAAACCGGCAAGCTTCCAGGTAACGGATTGTCTCTTGCCCGTATGATTGCTCACATTACTTATCTAAGCGATGAATCTATGGATATCAAGTTTGGAAGAGGTCTTCAGGACAAGGAGGAAATAAGCTATGACTTTTCAATTGATTTCCAGATTGAAAGCTACCTGAAACATCAGGGTGAAACATTTGTCAAACGTTTTGATGCTAACAGTTATTTATTTATTACAAAGGCGGTCGATCTGTTCGATTTAAGAATAAACAATTCATTAATTGATGGTTTTAAGGGTGTTGAATCAAAAGTTCATGTGATTTCAGTTGATTCAGATTGGCTTTATCCGTCCGAGCAAAGTATGGAGATTGTCAACTCTCTGAATGCGAATGAACTTGAAGTTTCATATTCTGAAGTCAAATCCAACTATGGTCATGATGCATTTTTGCTTGAAAAAGGACAATTAAATCATATGTTGTCTAAATTCCTGTCTGAAAGTATTGTTGAAGATTTGATGATGGAAAAAATTGCAACAATTCGTGAAAATGCAAACATTGAAGATGCAGCCAAATTGATGTGGGATAAGCATGTTACTCATATTCCGGTTGTTACTAGTGATTATAAGCTTATTGGTATTGTTACCAGTTGGGATGTTTCAAAATCAATTGCAACGGGAGCAGACCAGTTAAAGGACATCATGACAACAACGGTCAAGTATTGTCATGCCGATGATGCAATTGAAGATATAGCACGTATGATGAGGAAATTTGATATATCCTGTCTTCCTGTTGTTGATGAGGATATGAAAGTGCTCGGTTTAATTACAACCGACCAAATAAGTAATTTATTAAGTTAAATTACTTAAATTCTATTTTTTGATTATTTTTTGGAGTCGTTATTTTGTCAAGAAGGGAACGTTTTATCGAGGGATGTAAAAAGGGTATTCCAATTGCCTTTGGATATGTTCCGATGGGAATAGGATATGCTGCAATTGCAATAAAGGCAGGTATGACTCTCCTTCAGACAATTTCAATGTCAGTGCTGGTCTATGCTGGTGCCGGTCAGATCATTGCGGCTTCAATGCTTTTAAGCGGTGCGACTGCAATGGCAATAATTCTTACCAATTTTGTAGTGAACCTGAGGTACTTTGTAATGTCCACCTGTGTTCTAAATCAGGTTGAAAAGTCCAGTTTGCCTTTGAACATACTTGCGGCTCACGTTACCGTTGATGAGTCATTTGCAATGTTTTCCTTAAGTGAGGATTCAAACATCTGGGTATATTTGGGTATTGCAGTATTTGCATGGCTGAGCTGGATTGTGGGAGCGGGAATAGGTGTCGTTGTACTTGACATTTTGCCTGTTATCGTTACAAACAGTTTCAACATTTCATTGTATGCGCTTTTCGTTGCAATTCTTGTTCCGTCAATCAAGGAAAGCAAGCAGATTGCGCTTCTTGTCTTGATAACTGCGGTTTTAAATATTATTTTAGGTCAATTTTTGGGAAACTGGTCACTTATCGTTTCAACACTTATCGGTGCGGCGGTTGGAATGTATATCGTTGATGATGAATATATTCTTGGAGGGGATGAATGATGGATTATGTTAACTTGGTAATTTTGGGATGTGCTGTTGTGACATTCATTCCAAGGCTGATACCTGCCCTCTTTGTTGATAAACTGAACTTCCCTCCAAAGGCGGAGAAGTTCTTGAATCTTATTCCCTATACTGCCCTTGCGGCACTGATATGTCCTGGGGTATTGACAGTGGACAATCAGCTGTGGTATATAGGATTGATTGGTGCTGTTGTGGCGGCGGGACTTGCATGGAAAAAGGTTCCTTTAGGGGCAATAGTAATTTTGACAGTGGTAGTTTTGATAACAGTTTATTCGATTGTACCATTCTTTTGAGGAGATAAAATGAATATTAATGAAGCTTTGTTTATTTATATAAATCAGTTTATGCAGAATCAGACTTTGGATGTGATTATGCCGACTGTAACTCACTTTGGAGGATTCGTTTTTCTGTTTTTATTGGTGGTGGCGCTGTTAATCTTTTCAGTCATAACCAAAAGGGATACTCTTAAAAAAGTTGCAATCATAGCATTGGTGGCATTGCTGGTTTCTGATGTGATAGTTTTAGCTTTAAAAAATCTTGTTCATGAGCCAAGACCGTTCATGGCTTTGGAAAATGTTCGTCTGTTGGTTCCGGAAGATGATCCGAATTCCTTCCCGTCAGGCCATGCCGCTTCAACATTGGCTGTAGTCAGTGTCTTTTTGCTGAATATGGAGGGATTGGTCAAGAAGCATCAGATTATTATTGACATTGTTTTGGCAATATTTGCAGTCCTCGTGGTGCTTTCAAGGGTATACTGTGGAGTGCATTATCCGGATGATGTCCTTATAGGTGCATTGATTGGAATTTTTGGAGCGTTCATAGTCAACAGGTTCAAGGACAGGATTTTTGAATTTCTTAGAGTAGTGTAATCATGTACAGTGAGATTCACTAATCTTTTTTTTCAACACGTCACTTAAATTTTAAGTACTATTATAATTTTATATTATAACCATGAGTTCAATAGTAGGTCTTCAAGGAAAATTTAATGGTAATGATATTTTAGAAATGTTGAAAGCATCCAAAAACAGAGGTCCTGATGCATCGGGGGTTTTTCTCGATGATATAAAACTTGATATTGATTTGGATGAATTCAATGATGACGGAAGTTATGAAATAGCTTTCGGTCATAATTTGCTTTCCGTTTATGATACTGAGGACCGTCAGTCATTGGCCCAGCCTGTCTCAAACGGCAGTCTCGTTTTGGTTTTTGACGGTGTTTTGTACAATTTCAGAACCATCAGAAACCTTGTACAGAAGGTTGGCGTTGAGGCTGAAGTAAAATCTGATGCGGAAGCATTGCTCTATTTAATTGATTTTTACAATAAGGGAGACTTGCTTAATGCAATACAGATGGCTCAAAGACTAATTGACGGTGATTATGCATTTGCCGTTTGGGATGGTGAAAACCTTGCAATTGCACGTGACTCATTAGGGGTCAAACCGTTATTCTACTCACAAACCGAAGACCTTTGCGGTTTTGCATCAACTAGACAGGCTTTAAGTCAAGTGGGTTTTTCAGAAATTGAAACCTTAAAGCCTGAACACATACTATTTAACTGGCAGGATATAGCTCCGGCACAGGCATTATATGAAAAGATCTTTGAAGGTGACGTAAGTAAAATAGACAAGCTATTAAAGTTAAGTGTTGCCACAAGGGTTGAGGAATTATATGAGGTTGGTGTAATATTTTCAGGTGGTGTCGACAGTTCATATCTGGCATTGTTTTTAAAGGAAATATCCGAAAACATTGGCCTTAAGATAAAACTCTATGCCGTGGGCAGGGAAGGCTCCCATGATATTGATGCCGCCAAATATGCAGCAAAATTCCTTAATCTTGAGCTGGAGATATGTGAGATAACCGAAGACATGGTCAGAGAGGCGTTGCCTGATGTTGTAAGGGCAATCGGAGATGACAATCTCATGAAGTTGGGTGTTGGTCTCACAACTTATTTTGCAACAAAAATGGCTGCTGAAGACGGTATAAAAGTTGCAATTTCCGGTCAGGGTGCAGATGAGCTTTTCGGAGGATATAAAAGATACCTTAAAAGCTTCGTCGACGATACACTGAATTATGATATAAGGGAGGACATCTCAAACATGTATCATGTAAACCTTGAAAGGGATGATGCATGCTCAATGCTTAATTCAGTAGAATTGAGATTGCCTTTCCTGGATGAAAAGTTAGTGGAGCTGGTTTTGAATATTCAGGACAACAAAAAAATTGTTTCAATGCATGATGAAATGCGAAAAAGCATTTTAAGGAAACTGGCCTTTGAGGAAGGGCTTGACTATGAAATAGCATACAGGCCAAAGAAGGCTGCCCAGTATGGAACCGGCATCGACAAGATTTTAAGAAAGAAAATTTTGAAGGATACTGATATATCCAAATTTCTAGAATGATTATTTGTTTGGAATATCCATTCATTAATATGAAATTGAATTGCAGATAATTTTTTTACCATCACTTCTTTTTTTCTAATTTTTCTTTAACTTTATTAATGTAAAAAAACATAATAAATATATTATTAATTATTAGGAGTTTATGTTTATGTCAATCGAAAAAGATGCAGAAGAAATAATAGAAAAATTCTCAAAAATATTGGAAGACATTCCAGATTCAGACGAAACCTGGTACATTACCGATAACTTAAACTTAACACGTGAAGACAAGTCCAAAGAGAAAAATCCAGAAAAAATATTAAGAAATGCTAATATTGACAAAGATGGAAATTTAATTGTTAAAAGAGCAGATTGGACTAATTAAGAGTGATTTTATGAGAATCAATTTAGTTATTGAACTTATGGATACTCCAGGACAATTGGTCAAGGCATTGGAACCAATCAGGAGTCTTGGCGGAAATCTCGTAACCGTTATCCATAAAAGAGATTACAAAAATGAAAATGGCAATGTTCCGGTTCAACTAACAATTGAAGGTGAACAGGAAGATTTAAAAAATATTGTTGAAAGATTTGAGGAATTGGGATTCACCATTATCGAGATGGATGGTGTTGTTAAAAAGGAAAAGATTACAACAATTTTCTTTGGACACATTGTAGATCAGGACTTAAGGGACACCATGGATAGAATCAACGATTTGGAAGGTGTAGTAATCGTTGCATTTGATATCAAACTGGATGGTGAGGATAAATCCACAGCATTAATTAATATCGAAGCTGATGTCGGTAAAAAGCAAATAGTCTTTGACAGAATTGCTGAAATTGCTGAGGAAAAGGAATTGTTAGTAATTAATGAGGTATAGTGATTATTATGGATGAATGTAGAGTTATTATCATGGGATTTGGTTCAGTTGGCCAAGGTGTCGCCAATGCACTTTCCATGAAAAGGGATTTAATTAAGGATAAAACTGGAGTCAATGTTAAAGTTGTTGCTGCAGCTGATTCATCTACATCTGCAATATCTCAAGATGGATTGGATGAAGAATTGCTTGTCAAAACCAAAAAAGAAGAAGGAAAATTATCTGCATATCCTGAATTCGGGTCTGATATTAATGGTGCAGATGTTCTTGATGCTGTTGAATACGATTGTCTTATAGAAGCAACTCCTACTAATATCGTTGATGCAGAACCTGCATTATCATTAACATTCAAAGCATTTGAACAAGGTAAAGATGTAGTAACTTCAAACAAAGGACATTTGGCTTTAAAATTCAGGGAAGTTGTTGATGCAGCAGAAAAAGCAGGCGTTGAATTCAAGTATGAAGCGAGTGTCGGAGGATCAATGCCAATCATCAATTTTACTAAGGAAACTCTTTCCTCATGTGATATAAAATCAATCAAGGGTATTTTAAACGGTACTACAAATTATATCCTATCAAGGATGACTGCTGAAGGTTCAGAATATGAAGTGATCTTGAAAGAGTCACAGGAATTGGGTATTGCAGAAACCGACCCAACACAGGATGTTGAAGGTATTGACGCAGCCTGTAAGACAGTCATCTTGGCAAATTCCCTTTTGGGTATTGATGCAACCTATAGCGACGTTAAGGTTGAAGGTATTTCAAAAATCAACTCCCAGGCTATTGAGCTTGCCAAAAAGGATGATTACTTAATCAAACTGATAGCTGAAGTATCTCCTGATAATTTGCAGGTATCTCCTCGTTTGGTTAAAAGAGGAAGTTCCTATGATGTAAGCGGAACTTTAAACATGGCTACAATCAAGACAGATTTGGCTGATGAAGTTTCAGTAATTGGTCTCGGAGCAGGTTCACTTGAAACTGCTTCAGCGATGTTGACTGACTTAATTAGTATTTTAAAAACAAAATACTAATTTTTTATACTTTTTTTGATACTATGAAATATGTAATTTTTATTCCAGATGGTTCCAGTGATTATCCTGTAGATGAATTGGACGGTAAAACTCCATTGATGGTAGCTAACACTCCAAATATAGACAAATTAGCTAAAATGGGTTTTGGAGGATTTACCAATAACGTGCCTGAACAGTACACTCCAGGTTCAGATGTTGCTAATATGAGCATCTTCGGATTCAATCCTGAAGATTTCTATACTGGTCGTGGACCTTTAGAAGCAGGCAGTGAAGGAATTCCTACATCTCATGAAGACGTAATATTCAGATGCAATACAATTTTCAGTGAAAACGATTCAATGGATGACTTCAATGCAGGCCACATCTCCACTGAAGAGGCAGATGAGCTGATGAAAGGGCTAAATGAGTATTTCACCGAAAAGTATCCTGACTTTAAAGGCAAATTTTATACCGGTGTAAGTTACAGACACCTCTTCATTTACTCATGCGACAGCGTGGAGGATGCAAAAATCTTGTCAAGCATCAAGACAATGCCTCCTCACGATATTTCAGGAGAAAAATTGGTTGATAACCTATTTGGTGATTGTGAACTTGCTGAAGAAATCCAGAAAATAATGTTTGAAGCAAGAGAATACCTCAAGGATCATGAGGTCAACCAGAAAAGGGAAATTCCTGCAAATATGGTATGGCTTTGGGGACAGGGCGTAACTCCTAAATTGCCTAATTTTGAGGAAACCTACGGCATAACAGCTTCTGTAATTACCGGTGTTGACTTGCTTAAGGGTATCGGTAACTTTGCAGGCATGAATATTGTAAACGTTCCTGGAGCAACCGGATACTTTGATACCGACTACAAGCAAAAAGGTGAATATGGTATCAATGCATTAAAGGAAACCGATTTGCTGCTGATTCATATTGAAGCGCCTGACGAAGCGGGCCATGCTCAAAATACTGAAGAGAAAGTCAGGGCTATTGAAAGAATTGATGAATTTATAGTCGGACCTATAATCGAAAGTTTAAAAGGTCAAGAATTTAGAGGTGCAATACTTCCTGACCATCCAACCCCTATAAGCGTTGGAACACACACCCGTGACAATGTGCCGATAATCATCTTCGATTCCGAACGTGAAGGTGACGAATGTGAATCATTCGATGAAGAGGGCGTTAAAAAAGGTTCACTTGAATTCAAAAAAGGACACTTATTAGTTCAAAGATTGATTGATGGAGATTATTAAAATGAAAGTAATGCTTGTAAATGGAAGTCCAAACAAAAACGGATGTACCTACACTGCACTCACCTATGTTGAACAGACATTGAACGAGGCAGGAATTGAAACCGAGATATTCTGGATTGGAACAAAACCTATAATTGGATGTACAGCTTGCTCAAAATGTTATGAGACCGGCGAATGCACATTCGACAATGATGTAGTTAACGAATTTGTGAAAAAAGCCTATGATGCTGACGGATTCATATTCGGTTCACCTGTATATTATGCGGGAGCTGCCGGAGCCATGACTGCATTCATGGACAGGGCATTCTATTCAAACTCACATGGAACCGGCGGTGAGGCATTCAAGCACAAACCGGCTTCAGTAATATGTTCCGCAAGACGTGCAGGAACAACCGCAACTTATGACCAGTTGAATAAATATTTGGGAATTAGTCAAATGCCGATTGTATCATCATTCTATTGGAACATGGTTCATGGAAACACTCCCGAAGAGGTCGAACAGGACGCTGAAGGTCTTGCAACCATGAGACAGCTTGGAAGAAACATGGCATTTTTCCTGAAATGCATTGAAAGCGGTAAAAAAGAGGGACTGGTCCCTGAAGAAGAACCGAAAATTGCTTTCAACTTTATAAGATAACTTATGAATTTATTTAAAACTCCCGAAGGTTACTTGTATTCAAACAGGGCACTGCTCTACCTATTTCTACCATTGCTGGTGGAGTATGCCTTGGAATTCTTTGTAGGTCTGGCCGATTCAATCATGGTTGCATCACTTGGTGAGGCGGCGATTTCAGGAGTTTCCCTTGTTGACTTTTTGATGCAGTTTCTTATTTTTTCATTTTCAGCCCTTGCAACTGGTGGAGCCGTTGTGGCAGGTCAGTATTTGGGCGATAAACAACTGGATAAGGCACAAAATTCTGCCACTCAGCTTGTATGGTTTTCAACAATCCTGTCAACTCTTCTGATGATTGTTGTCATTGCTTTAAGGCATGTTCTGATTTCCGTTCTCTTTGGACAAATCGAAGCTGATGTGTGGCACAATGCAGATATTTATCTATATATTGTTGCTTTGTCAATCCCGTTCATTGCAATGTATAATGCGGGAGCGGCAATTTTCAGAACAACCAATGACGCATCCCTTCCCATGAAGATCATGCTTGTATGTGATGTATTGAATGTTATAGGAAATGCAATATGCATCTACCATTTGGGATGGGACGTTACAGGTGTTGCGATTCCGACAGTAATCTCAAGGGTTATGGCGGCACTTGCGGTATTGTACTTCGTTGCTGATGAAGACTATAAGCTCCATATCAAAAGGACATTCAAGCACAGATTTGACAGGTCAATGCTTAAAAAGGTATTGAAGGTCGGCATTCCATACGGAATTGAAAACGGTTTGTTTCAGCTGGGAAGGATATTGATTTTAAGCCTGGTTTCAACATTCGGAACAATGGCGATAGCGGCCAATTCAGTCGGATATGCTATTGGAATTTTTTCAGTTTTGCCAGGTTTTGCAATCAATCTAGGTCTGACTGCAATAATATCAAACTGTGTAGGTGCAAACGACTATGAACAGGCAAGATACTACAATAAGAAATGTTTGGCAATTGTTTTCATATCCCATTTCATAATCAACATGGTGATTTTTGCGATTTTCCCATGGGTTCTGGGAATCTACAACCTCTCGGCCCAAACCGCTCAAATGGCAACTGAAATGGTATTCTGGCATGGAGTTTTTGCAATAGTGATTTGGCCACTGTCATTTACCGTGCCTGCAACATTCAGAGGGGCGGGAGATTCCAAAACAGTAATGTACATAAGTCTGATTGTAATGTTTACATGCAGAATCGCATTGTCCTATGTGATTGCGGACTGGTTGAATGTGGGAGTCTTTGGAACATGGATCGCAATGTTTGTCGACTGGTATGTAAGGGCAGGAATTTACATTTACAGATATCTCTCGAACAAATGGACAGAATATAGGGTGGTTTGATGAGACCTAAAATAACATATAAGAATACACATAAATTTAGTAAAAAGGAACTTGAGGATCTTTTTTTGTCAGTTGAATGGTCTTCAGGTGAATATCCTGAAAAGCTGGTCATAGCGATGAGGAATTTCAATACAGTCTTTTCAGCATGGGATGGTGAAGATCTGGTCGGACTGATCAGCGTAATGGATGATGGCATCATGAACGCATATATCCACTATCTGTTGGTAAAGCCTGACTATCAGCTTAAGGGAATTGGAAAGGAATTGGTGGAAAGGGTTAAAAAGCATTATGATGATTATTTAAGAATAGTGGTGATTTGTGAAAACAAGAACGTAAAGTTCTATGAATACTGCGGATTTGAAAATGAGACCGGCAAATCCCCATTGTTCATAACAGATTTGGAAAACTAGGTGTTAAGATGGTACTGTTTAGAGGAGATATCAAGTGCAAAAGTTTACAGAGAAGAACATCAATAAGTGTGATTTTACCGGCGGACAACATTCATTTCCTTAATGATTCAGAGGAAATCGTTCCTCAGCCATATAAAACACTGTATCTGCTTCACGGGCTCTACGGCAGCGATGACATATTCCTTGCAAACACATCCATTCAGAAATTTGCAGAAGACCATGGAATTGCAATTGTGATTCCCTGCGGTGAGAACAGTTTCTACGTCGACAATGAAAAGGCCCATGCATATTATGGTGAGTACGTAGGTCAGGAATTGCTGGACATTACAAGAAACATTTTTCCATTGTCACACAAACGTGAAGACACATATATTGCAGGGTTTTCAATGGGAGGTTATGGGGCTGTCAGAAACGGTTTGAAGTACTCTCACAACTTCTCAAAAATAGGGATGATTTCAGCTGCACTCATAACCGATGATATTGCCGATTATGTAAGTGACAGCAATGTTCTGCGTTCAAGGGATTTCTATGAGTCAATTTTCGGAAATCTGGATGGAATAAAAAATTCTGATATGGATCCTAAATTCCTGATTGACAACTGTGAGGATCTTCCGAACATTTTCATGGCCTGCGGCAGGGATGATTTCCTGTTTGATAAAAACACTGATTTTTATGAATTCTTAAAATCCAGGGATGTTGATGCCACTTTCATACAGGGTGACGGCGAACATACATGGGAATTCTGTGACCGATACATCAAGGAATTCATTAATCTACTGGCTGGAGGCGATTAGATGAAGTTATGTCCTAAGTGTGGTGCGGTGTTGAGTGAAGTCATCGGTGGCTATTTGTGCCATGAATGCGGTGGCGGAATGTTTGGAGAGGATGATGTTATCACTCCAAGATGCCCATACTGTGGTGAGGAATTGGGAAGCCTTGGAAATGATGATTTCTTTTGTTTTTATTGCTCACAAGATGTTAGAAGGGATAGTGCGGTTTTCAGTAAGGATATTGATTTTGATGATGACTTTGATTTTGAGGAACCTGATTATGATTCAATGGTCAACAATGGAGATTCAATCTGTCTCAACTGCACCTACTGGAGCGTAAGTCCTTACGGCGCTTCACATGGAATGGTCTGCAGGAGGGGTTATCCAACCGACGGGCCTGGAGACTCATGCGGCGATTTTGTACAGTCACACAGTTTTGCAAGTTATGGTGATGATGGCCAGTACCAGTTCAATGAAACGTCAAGGGACATTTCAAACAAGCTTTATCACTGGAAAAACAATAGGTGAGAAATTAGATTTCTTCACCTACAATGATTTTAGCTTCCAATGGAGCGGTTACAAACTCTTTGATATCTTCACCGAATGCAATGAATTCCGGTGTTTGCATATGTGCATCAAGTGCTTCTTTTGATTCCCATTTCTCGAAAAACATCAGGGAATTGTCCAAAACATCCTGGAATAGACTGTATGATATGTTTCCGTCGTGTTGTCTTGAAGCATTGATTAATACTTCCGCCCTGTTTATTACTTCTTCAATTTTTTCTTCTTTTACTGGCAATTTTGCATTAACGATTATCATTTTTTCACCTTTTGGTAATAAGGGGTATTAAGATTTAAACATATTAATTTTTTCATTCGAAATCAATTTTATTACTCGATTAAATTTTTATATATCATGAGTTACTAAAATTATAATATAATTAATGGAGAGGATTTTTCTGACAAAGTATATTATTATAACTGGTGGGGTAGTAAGTTCCATAGGTAAAGGTATCACATCCGCATCTATGGGTAGAATTTTAAGATCATATGGTTTAAAAGTTTCAGCTATTAAAATAGACCCGTATCTGAACTGGGATTCTGGAACACTCAATCCATACCAACACGGTGAGGTATTTGTAACTCATGACGGTATGGAAACCGATTTGGATCTTGGACACTATGAAAGATTTTTAGATGTGGAACTTGATGGAATGGCTAATATCACAACTGGTAAAGTTTATGAATCTGTCATCGCCAAAGAAAGAGAAGGAGGATATCTTGGAGAATGTGTACAGGTTATTCCTCACATTACCAACCGTATCAAAGAGATGATTCGTGCCAATTCTGAAAGCGCTGACTATGATGTGGTTTTAGTTGAACTCGGTGGTACTGTCGGAGATATTGAAAGCCAACCTTTCCTTGAAGCCTTAAGACAACTCAGAAATGAGGAAGGCAGAGAAAATGTTATGTTTGTCCATGTTACATTTATTCCCTACCTAAATGCAGCTGGAGAATTCAAAACAAAACCAACTCAGCACTCTACCAAAGAATTAAGAAGTGTCGGTATAAATCCTGATGTAATTGTATGCAGATCACAGGTTCACATTGACGATGGACTTTTGGCTAAAGTAGCACATTTCTGTGATGTTGATGTCGATGCAGTGGTAAACACTCCTGATGCCGGAACAATCTATGAGGTTCCATTGGTTTTAGAAGACAAAAACATCGGTGAGTTGATAGTTAAAAGAATAGGTCTTGATATTGAAGCTGATTCATCAAAACTTGATG
Source organism: uncultured Methanobrevibacter sp. (assembly GCF_902788255.1). Lineage (NCBI taxonomy): Archaea > Methanobacteriati > Methanobacteriota > Methanobacteria > Methanobacteriales > Methanobacteriaceae > Methanobrevibacter > uncultured Methanobrevibacter sp. Next base: position 11,164 of record NZ_CADAJR010000007.1, on the reverse strand, counting down.
ACTGGGCAAAAATTGTCGATTCATTAAGAATCACTGATCCTGAAGTTACCATCGGTATCGTCGGTAAATATGTTGAGCTTGAAGATTCATATATCAGTATCCGTGAATCCCTCTTGCATGCTGCCGCCAATATTGGTGTTAAGGCCAATATCAAATATTTAAGCTCTGACGTTGAAGAGCTTGACAAAGATGCATTGGCTGAATTTGATGGTATTCTCATTCCTGGAGGATTCGGAGAAAGAGGATTTGAGGGTAAACTTGATGCCGTTGACTATGCCATTGAAAACAATGTTCCGTTATTCGGAATCTGTCTTGGTATGCAGTCTATCGTAACCCAATTTGCAAGAAGAAACGGATACCCTGATGCAAACAGTTCAGAATTCGATGACAATCTGGAATTCCCTGTTATTGACATGATGGAAGAGCAGAAGAAAATCAAAAACATGGGAGGAACCATGCGTTTAGGTTCATACGACTGTAAGATTATTGAAGGAACCAAAACCTATGATGCATATGGCGAAACAGATATTGAGGAACGTCACCGTCACAGGTATGAATTCAACAATGACTACAGGGAAGACCTGCAGGAAAAAGGTCTGATAATTTCAGGTACAAGTCCTGATGACTTCTTGGTTGAAATTGTTGAGCTGCCTGATCATCCATGGGCTATTGGTTGTCAGTTCCATCCGGAATTCAAGTCCAGACCTAATAGGCCACACCCATTATTCAAATCATTTTTAGAAGCTATTTACGAGCATTCTAAAAATTAATTTTTTCTTTTCTATTTCAATTTTTCAAGTCAAAAGCAATTTTGCTTTCTTATTTTCTATTCTATTTATATATCTGTAAATATAATCTTATCATCATGATTATAAGTAGTATTTTTTTAATTCAAATAGTAATGGCAATTTTATTTTCGATTTTAGCGGTAATTTTTGATATTAAATTTCACATTGTTCCCGAGAAGCTGACCTATGGGCTCCTGATTTTTGGGCTGGCATCAAACCTTATTTTGTCCTTGATTACAAATAACATTAAATTCATTTTAGCTTCATTTATTTCAATGGTTATTACATATGTCATTACTTATCTGTTATGGAAATTAAAAATGTGGGGTGGTGGTGATGTAATTCTATTTACTGCTATTGCCACAGTAATACCAAACGGTCTTAACATAGACTTTTTGAATGTTTTTCCGTTGCTGTCAGTATATCCCTTTTCATTTAGTGTAGTTGTCAACAGCATTCTTGTATCTTTTCCGTTTTTGGTGATATTTCTGACCCGTCTTTTTATTAAAAATGGGGTATTCAGTGATGATCCTACAAACGTGATTGCTTTGCTGAATATTTCCACATTGAAAACTCTGATTCACAACACTCTTAATAAAACCATTCCTATTTCAGATTTAAAGGAAGGAAATATTGTAAATAATTATTATTTCGATAATGAATATATAATTTCACTTATAGAAGAGCAGGAAGGTAACCTGGAAGTTTTCAAAAGCAAGGATAAAGAACATGGTAAATACTATTTCAAGTCAATGAGTGCAGGGGGAATCACAAAGCAGGAGATGTATCTAATCAAGATTCTATATGCTCAGGGTTTTATCAGGAAGGACATATCGGTTAAGTTTTCATATCCCTTCACTCCGGCAATATTTGCAGGTTTGCTCATTGCGGTATTTTATGGGGATATCATGATGATTTTTACCAAAAACCTGTTTTTGGGGATGATATTATGAGAGACAACGGAGGACAGGTTGCCCTTGAATATCTGCTGATATTCACAATATCTCTGATACTTTTGATCGTCTTTACATTGCCTTTGTCTGAATTGACTGTAAAAAATACTTTGGATGTATCCGATACTCTTGATGTCAAATCGGATTTGTCAAAAATCGCACAGGCTGTCAAGAAAGTATACGGACAGGGTCAGGGGTCAAGACAAACTGTTGATATCGTCTCCTCAAAGGATGTTCAGGTCAATGTTGCAAACAACTGTGTTTCGTGCACTTTGAAGTTAAAGGACGGATCAAGCAAGGTCGAAAAGATATATTTCAAGTCAACACTTCCAAAGTCAACATTATACATAGGTAAGGGTGAAAATTCAATTGTCGTAGACTGGCCGATTGACAGTGAAAACATGCAAATCTATTCTAAATAAAGCATTTTGTACAAAGTTTTTTTAAGTATTACGATTTAATATTTAAATGATATTGTTAGATGGCGTGTGAAAATATGGATGTTATAACTGCAATTATATATCTAGTTTTATTTATTATAATGATGGTTTTTGTTTTTTCAATAGGAATGTTGAGACAATACATGCCAAAACGTGAAATACTTCTCGTGCTTGCAGTTGCGTTCCTGATCGGTTCTATTGGAGGGGCCTTTTTCCTCCAGCCTATATATCAGGAATTGCCTAACATGGCGAGTGTTGTTGAACAGAGCATGCCTAATAATGAAGAGACACTGTACCTTGATTTATCATCTTCAGTCGACACGAATCAACTCAGGAGTGAATTGTCCGGAATGGAGGGTTTCAAATCATTTGACGAAACATCTATCACGATTCCGATGTGGCATTTCAATGAGATGGAACGTGACTATTTTGAATCGATTGTTGGAAACATCAATACGAACTATAAGAATTACAATATAACCGAAGATAAAATCGTGATTGAACTCGAAAAGAATTTCACTTCTTCCGATGCATTAAAATCATTTTCTGATTGGTATAAATTGGTTTATGGTGAAACAATTTCTTATGCACAAATTCATGCTGTTTTAGTGATTGATTCCACTCAATTGGATGAATTTGAACATGCTTTGCTTCAAAAGGGAATTGTAGCAAGTGACATTGACGGACCTGTCCATGACAGCCTTAACAAAACTAATTCCACAATGTTGGGAAATATTGAATTTACATTGGTCTGTGGGGTTGTAGGTGTTATTGTGGCAGTAATTGGAATATATATGGATTCCGTTGTTCCGGCCTATAGAAGATTTAGAAAATTCATGAATAAGAAACGTAAAAGATAAAATGGATGTTGCGATTTTATTTTCAGGTGGTAAAGATAGTACTATGGCTGTTTATGCCGCTATAGAAGCGAAAGAAGATGTAAAATATCTTCTTTCCATGAAATCCAAAAACGATGAGTCATACATGTTTCATGTTCCCAATATTCATATAACCGATTTGCTCTCACAGGCACTTGATATTCCGATAATGTCTGTTGAAACCGATGGTGTTAAGGAAGAGGAACTCAAAGATTTGAAGGCAGCTTTTTTTGAACTTAAGAATTTGGGTGTTGAAGCCATATATACCGGGGCACTTTATTCCCAGTATCAAAAGTCAAGAATCGAAAGGCTTGGTGAAGAGGTGGGATTAAAGATAGTTTCTCCATACTGGCATGTGGATGAGCTTGAATACATGCGCAAAATCGTTTCATTGGGTTTCAAGATAATGATTTGTGGAGTCGCAGCCTGGGGATTGGATGAATCCTGGCTGGGCCGCATTATTGATGATGAAACAATTGATGAGCTTGTCAGGCTTAATGAAAAATACTATGTTGATATTGCATTTGAAGGTGGTGAGGCCGAAACACTGGCCATTGATGGACCCATCTTTAAAAAAAGGCTTAATATATTAAAATATAAAAAGGAATGGCATCTTGACAGTGGTGTTTTCATTATCGAAGATGCAATTTTGGAAGATAAATAATTATATATTCATTTCTTTGAAAAATTCACGAACTTCTTCCTGGAAGCTTTCTATGTCACTTTCATTTATAATGATCTTATCTGAAAGTGCAATCACGCTTCCTATACCGAAGTTTAGTTCCTGTTCATCTCTTTTTTTGAATACATTGTAGTCTGTAGAATCGTCTTCTCTTTGTCTAAGTTTCAGTCTTTCAAAGCGTAATGCAGGATTTGCAACGACTGAAAGAATAATGAAATTGTCGAAATTGTCTTTGAACATTTCAACTTCAAAATGGCTTCTAATGCCTTCTACAATGATTAGATTGTCAACTCCTTCATCTTGAAGTTTTTTGATTTTTTTTATTGTCAGTTCGGATACGATATAATCGCCATGTTCTGCCCTTAAGTTTTGAGCAGTTTCTTTGGTACCTTCTCCTCTTTTTTTAGCTTCTTCACGTATGATGTCTCCCATACTTACGATGATGGCACCGTTTTCAGTTGCAACATCTGAAACTATGCTTTTTCCTGAACCTGGCATTCCAGATATTCCCATTATTTGCATTATATTCACTCTTTTATTTTAATTTGCTCTAAGGATTCCTTAAGATTTTCTTCATTATCAAATTCATTTACTAATTCTATCAGGACTGACTTGTCTTGGGTTTTTAGGTCTTCAGCTATCTTTGTCATGAATGGTATTGCACGAACAATGTTGTCCATTATTGAGACATCGGACATTTTTGATGTCCTTGAAAGAGGGTTCAAATCAATTGTCAAAATGTTTTTGCCACTTTTCTTTAATATTTCAGCTCTGTCTCCATCTTCTAATGGTATCAATATTGTATCTGCACTGTAGATGCCGGTTTTACTTGCGGAAGCCCTTGCATTTTTAATATCATTCAAATATTCAATATCGTCATCCAATGAACCTAAAATGTTTTTATAGCCATGATCTTTATACAGTTGGGTTATTATTTTGACCCTGTCATCTGTTCTGTAAAAGAGATTTATCTCAATTTTTGCATTTACTGTCTTTGCAAGTTCAATTATTTCATCACATGCCAGTGCGGTAGCATTTCCATTAACTGATATTACTGGATTGTTTGATAAAAGAAGTGCCGCCACTGCAACATACATTGCTCTTTTTGCAGGGTATGTGGTTCTTTCACCAATCAGGTAATCAAAAGCTTCACCTCTTCCATGAGCTATCATTGCTGAATCTGCAAGATAACCTTCCTTTGATGCTTTAACTATCTTATCTCTTAAAAGTAATGACTCATAACGGGGATGTGATTTTGGTATCATGTTATTTCTCCTATTTCAAATCAATTGTCATCTGTGATAGATATCCTAAAAATGTTGTTATCAATAGTGTAATTATAAATGTGGAAAGTATATGTAAGGGATAATTTCCTATTGTTGGAGTGTGTACATTCGGTAAAATGAATGTGATGTAATCTAAAATAACGTCTATTACAACAAAAACTATTCCAACCAGTATACCTTCTACAACTTCATTTGTGTCTATGTTTCTGATATAAATAATTCCGAAAAATCCAGTTACTATGATGGTGATTATCGGTACAATAATATTCACATGTGGAAGGTTTGAATTAAATATCGGATTAAATAGAGCTGATAAAAATGTTGTGATAATCCATATAACAATTCCTAAAATTATTGCTAATTTAATTTTCATATTCAAACCTTAAAATATTATTAATTTATATTTATTTAATTTGAGGTATTAAATACTTTTCTAACAAATATTTTGAATATTGTTGTTAGTTTTTTTTTTAAAAATAGTTAATTTAGAATGTTAGGTAGGTAAATATATTTTTAACTACCTAACTACTTGTTTTACAAGCTTTAGAGAAATGAATTTTAAAATTTGGCTGTTTTATCTATCTCTCAGTTGACTACAATGTAGTCAATTATATTATTTGATTTTTGCCATATATAAATGTTATTATATTTTATAAAAATTCAATTATACTTTATTAATAACGTTTATATTCAATTATTGATAAAGTTAAATTGAATGATGCAAGATTACAATTTTGAAGAATATTTGAGAAAAACGCTTTCCAATTCAATAAGTTCACAAAATCCGTCAGAAGCTGCCAAAAAGGAGGCTCGAAAACTATCTCCATCATATTTTGCTGATTTAAAGGAAAAGCTATTGATTGAGTATGAAAACAAATCTCTTGGAGATGTGATGGATTGTAAAAAGGTTAAAACATCATATGGTGATGTATTGAAGATAACCAAGGCCGAAAAAATTGATTTTGACCTTGAAGACAATAATTTCAAAGAGCAGATGAATTGTAACTTAAAGCTATTGCCGAAAATCGGTTTGAAAACAGAGGAAAACCTGAAAAAGAAAGGTTACACCACTATTGAATCACTTAAGAATCATGACAAATACGGTGATGTGGCAGCAAAATTCATTGACAAGTTTGATGGGATGAGTTACTGTGAGATAATCGATTTGTTGGATAACAATAAATATTCCAAGAAGTGCAGGGACAATGTGCTTAAAAGCATAAGCTTGACTGAACCTGAAAACTTCAAATTCATGGATATCGAAACCAAGGGGTTGTCTAATGTTCCTATAATACTTATAGGTGTGGCTGAAATCAAGGGAAATGAGATTGTTGCATCACAATATTTCCTAAGGGACTACACTGAAGAGGCAAACATAATCGATGCGTATTTAAGTCACCTTGATGAGGATTCCGTGCATGTTACATTCAATGGAAAAACATTTGATGTACCTTTCATAAAAAATAGATGTATGTACAATCGCATTGATGCCGATTTGGACCTTGCACATCTGGACCTGATGTATTTTGCAAAAAACCTCTGGTCCGATGAGCTTCCCAACTGTCAATTGCAGACTATAGAAAGGGAACTTTTCGGCATTGAACGTGAAGGAGATGTTCCTGGCCAGTATATTCCTGGATATTATGATACTTATTTGGATGAAGACAATATAGGGCCTGTCGTGCCGATTATTGAGCATAACGCACAGGATATTATTTCGCTTGCAAGCTTTTTAGAGAAAATGTATAGGGATGTAAATTAAATGGGATTATTTGACAGATTTAAAAAAACCGATTCAAAAAAGAAAGAAAAGCCTAAAAAGGAAAAGGTCATTCCCGATGATTTGGAAATAGATGAAGATCAATTGGTACTAAAGGAAATTGCAACAAACAGCAAGGATAGGTATGAAAGGGCAGCTGCAGCTGACCAGATTACTGACCAGTATGTTGCGCTGGACTTATCAAAAAACATTAAGGACCGTGCCATAAGGCTTATTGCAATAAACAAGGTTAGGGATGAAAGACTGTTGCGTGATGCGGCTGAAAACTCACAGTTCTTTGACGTGAGAAGTTTTGCATGGGAAAGGCTCGGTGAAAACAACAAATCAATTGCCGAAGTGGTAATCAACACCAAAAAGAATCCTCAGGTGGATGAAATCTTTGAAAAGGTAGTGGATGAAAAAACCCTAGCGTGGATTGCAAAGGACGCCCAGGATAAAAGGTACAGGAATGCTTCAGTGGAAAAGATTGAGGATGCCAATGTATTGTATGACCTGGTATTTGAGGCAAGTGACAAGTCCATCAGAAGGGCATGTGTTGAAAAGGAGACATTCGTAAGTGAAGATATTCTTCAAAAGGTTGCCATTGGGGATAAGGATGAATCGGTAAAGATGGCGGCTGTCAAAAAGATTAACAATGAGGATAATCTTGCAAATATTGCACTAACAGAGGATAATGCTAAGATACGTTCAGTCATTTTCGATAGGATTGATGATGTTGATATCCTGCGTAAGATTGCATTGGATTCCAAAAAGTCGGATGTAAGGCTTGATTTGGTTAACAAACTAAATGATGATGAACTGCTCAAACAGATTGCCCTAAACGATGATGACAAGATTGTAAGAAGTGAAGCCGTTAAAAAGATAGATGATGAAAAAGTGCTTCTTGAGGTAATAGCTAATGATGATGACAGGTTTGTCCGTCAAATTGCAGTAAAAAATATAACCAATCCTCAAGAGCTTATAAGAATTGCCCTTGAAGATGATGATCAGTTCGTGAGAAATCATGCCATAACAAATCCCGCAATAGTCAGTGAAGATGACTTTAAATATGTTGCAATCAATTCGACTCATGAGGAAGTGGCAAATGAGGCCCTAACACACATTGTCGATGAGAAGAACTTCATTGAAATTCTAAAGAATGCCAAAATAGATTCCGTAAGTAAGGCCACACTGGACAATATCACTGATTTGGAAACATTGATTAGAATAGTTCTGGCCAATGAGGATGAGGAATTTTCCCTAAAGGCACTGAATAAGATTAAAGTTGAAAAGTGTCTTTTAAAGATTTATCAGCAGGGTATTTCTGAAAATATTTCAGTTAGAGCAGTATCTTTGATAAAAGATCAGAAAATGCTGACCGATATTGCAAGAAATGAGGAATTGTGGAGAATTCGTGAAATTGCAGTTAAAAAAATTGTAAGTAAAAAGGTCCTCAAGGAAATTTCAATTAATGATGAGAATGAGTATGTACGGGAAGTTGCAAAAAAGAGAATGAATCTATCTTAATTTAGAATTGAAAGAGATTGATGTTTTGTCTTTATAGTTCTTTAATTTTTCCCCAACATTATTCTTTTTTTCGTGTTTAGATTGCTTTTTAGATTGAAATTGGGTGAGTTTACATTAATATGGTTTTTTTCATTAAATTATAAATATAAGTTAAACCTAAAAAATTATTTGGTGATAAGAAGATGGAATTAATGAAAGAACTTTCTTTAGCACCAGGAGTATCAGGTTCTGAAGAAGAAATTGTTAATATTATTACTCGTGAATTAAAAGATGTGGCTGATAAAATCGAAACTGACAGTATGGGCAATGTTATTGCTACCAAAAAAGGTCAAAAAAAGGCTCCTACTGTAATGTTGGCAGCACACATGGACGAAATAGGTTTAATGGTTAAATACATTGATGATAATGGATTTATTATTTTTACAACAATAGGTGGAATCAACGACCAGATGTTAATGAATCAAACCGTGACAATTCATTCAACTGTTGGTGAACCTGTAGTTGGTGTAATAGGCTCAAAACCTCCTCATGTAACAAGTCCTGAAGAAAGAAACAAGATTGTCAAATATAAAGACATGTTCATTGATATTGGAGCAAAGGACAAAGAAGAAGCAGAAAAAATGGTGAAAATTGGAGATAAAATCACATTCAATTCAATTTTTGCCGAATATCCAAACAACAGGGTCATGGGAAAAGCACTTGACAATCGTGTAGGCTGTTATGTGATGATGGAAGTTCTTAAGAGAGTTGACACCAGAGCTACCGTTTATGGTGTAGGTACCGTTCAGGAAGAAGTAGGTCTTAAAGGTGCTAAAACTGTCTCATTTAAACTAAACCCTGACCTCGCATTTGCACTTGATGTAACCTTGTCTGGGGACCATCCTGGAATCAAAAAGGATGAGGCTCCTGTTGTGATGGGTGAAGGTCCTGCTGTTATCCTTGCTGATGCAAGCGGTAGGGGAATATTGACTCAGGATTCAGTTAAAAACTTGCTTATCAAAGCGGGTGATGAAAATGACATTCCTTACCAATTGGAAGTAAGTGACGGAGGTACCACCGACGGTACAGCAATCCACTTGACTCGTGAAGGAATTCCTACTGGTGTTGTATCAGTACCTACCCGTTATATACACACTCCTGTAAGTGTATGTAGTATGGATGATGTTGAAAACACCATCAGGTTAATTACTGAAGCTATAAACAGTTTATAGCTTTTAACTTTTCTTTTTTTTGATTAAATAATATTATTTATAAATTAAACTCTTTTTGTGACTTATATAGTTTGAATTTCATATTTCTATCTGGTGATTAGATGTCAAGAACAGTCATACAGTTGAAGTGTGAAAATCCAAGTGAAAGTGAGAAGATTATCCAAAAGATTTTGAGTTCCTATAACTACAAACTGGATGAAAATAATGGTGAAAAATTCTATAAATGCGGTGTAGGCTTTTTAACTGCTCCTAAATTTATTAAATATACATTTGACGGCAATAATTTGACTTTGGAAGGATGGGTTCGTGCCTTTGCATTTGGAGGGGAATCCGAACTGAAAGGCGTTCTTGCAGCTGTTCCAAAAAGATCCTGCAGAAAAACCTTGGAGGACATTCAAAATAATTTAAATGCCACTGATGTTGATGGAGATATTGTAATTACTGCTGAGGAAAAGAGTCATACTCTGGCGACAGTTTTGGGTTTTCTTTTTGCAATTCTGATTCCAATAATTGGTTTGATTTTTGGAATATATCTTATGACACGTAATGACAGTGAAAATGCCAAAAAGTATGGAATAGCCATCATTCTTTTGGCAGTCATTATTTGGGGAGTGTCTAGAATGTTGTTGATGGGATAATATTATCCCTTTTTTTATTATTTGAATCGGTCGTCTGATTTTTGTGATTTTGCCTTTTGGTGCTTTGTTTCAAACCAACCGATTCTTAAATCATCTATTGTGTCCTCGTATAGCTGTGGAACATATGGTTTGATGTCAAGAAGGGGTGTTCCGTCAAGGATGTCCACATTTTCAACGTAAACTTTATTTCCTTCGACCTTATTTACTTTTACAACACTCATTCCGATACGGTTTGGCCTTTTAGGTGATCTTGTTGCAAAGACTCCATGGGTATTGTTGTCCATGAATGGCTTTACTTCAAGCATGTATCCCTCTACCTTGTGAAGCAGGTATATTAAATGTACATGTGAAAAGCCGTCAAGGTCTTTTAATCCATCTGCATATTTGTCCTTGATTTCTATTGTTCCTTTTATTCCTTTTGCCCCTGTAGGTTGAATTGGCATTCCTTCAATTTCCTTAAATTGTGTGTGGACTGTACCAATTGATTCTAATTCGATGTTCATATCTATTATTATCATGTTCATGATTATTAAATGTATATTTTTTACGATATGAACTAATTTCGGTAATCGATAAAAAAAGTCTTTATTCACTGTAAACCGAAACATTTATATGCAATTCGATATAATATACAATTGTCAAAATTAAATGAGGTGAAATGATATGCAACTTAGTGCAAGAAATCAATTAAAAGGAAAAATTACTGGAGTGGACAAAGGTGCTGTAATGGCAAACATCAAAATTGAAGTAACTGAACCAAATACCATTACTGCAGTTATCACTAAAGAATCTGCTGAAAAATTAGGTTTAAGTGAAGGTGATGACGTAACCGCTATCATTAAATCCACTGAAGTTATTATTGGAAAATAGGATTATTATCTTAAAAATGCGAGAATGCCTCGACTTCTGTAAGTCGAGGATGAATCGCAAATTGGGTGTACTTTTGTTAACTATCTGATTTAAATAGTTATTTTTTTTAAATAAGCTTATTTTATAATAACT
>NZ_CADAJR010000006.1 GCF_902788255.1 uncultured Methanobrevibacter sp. | reverse complement strand
CTGCGAAAGCACATCCATCAAAAACCAATTAAAACTCGAAGTAACAATATTTTAAAAAAAATAACAAAATCTGCCAAAATCTAATTTTGGCGGACACCCAAAAAAAAAAAATAAAAAGAAAAAATTAATTAGAATGGTAAGCTAGCATACTTTGCATTTAAAGAATATGACTTAGTATTCCAATTATTAATTTTTCCAAGTGAATTTCTGGAACTTGTAGCATCAGCACAAACCCACATACCATCGACTAAAACCTGTGTCCAGACGTGACCATAGGTACTTCCACTAGAGAATGTACATACACCATGAACATATCTGGCCGCAAGCCCTGCAGTCCTGAACATTGCAACCAACAGGTGAGAGTGGTCAACACAGTTACCTGCTTTATATTTAAGGGTATTGACTGCACCATACTTGGTATCATAATAGAAACTGTATGATAATGAATCCCTTACGTAATTGAATATTGCAGTTGCTTTAGCCAAATTAGTTGTTAATCCACTAGTTAAAGAATTTACAACCTTTTTAATGTCAGCATTGTTAACCTGACAGTTGGTTGTGGATTTCTTGTAGGCGCTTAAGTCTGAAATGGTATTTTTCTCATTCAAACCGCTGCCTGTAACTGTGATTGTAGAACTGCTGCTTGAACTAGAGCTTGAACTACTTGATCCATAATTGATAACCACATAGTTAGGCATTGCGGAACTGGTTCCATAGTATGCCAATATACGTGAAAATGCATCGACAAGTTCATTGTATATAATGTTACCTAAAGTGGATGAAGCATAGTTCGGAGCAAGCTTATTAGTTGAAATGAAATTTGCAACGTTCTTTGCTACAGTCAGATATTTATCCTTATACAATTCTGAATTAATTGTATCACCGGATGGACCGGTTGGTGCTGAAACACCTGAGATAATAGCAATATCACTGGTTTTTGAGTTACCAATCTGATAGATTGCCTGACTCATCAAGTACAGGAATTCAGGTAATGAGAATGTTGTTCCACCGGCAGTGACTGTAGATGGAAGCGCCTTGTTCTTTTCAATGTAATTTTTCAGATTGGTTGCACCGGTTATCACATTCTTGATTGAAATTGTTTTTGAAACAACAGCTGATTTTGCTTCAACATTGATAGTGACATAATCCGGCAATCTTGAATACACCTTATAGAAAGCAACAATTCTTGCAAATGTATCAACTAAAGACTGATACTTGATATTACCCAATGAGGAGCTTGCATAATTTGGAGCTAATTTATTTGATGAAATGAATGAACTTACTCTTGACGCCAAATCAAGATATTCATCCATACTCAATTGACCTGATTTTGCAGTGCTATCAGGATTAGCAGCTACCTCTACAGATATTGGTAAAATTTCAGAAGTTTTACCAGAATTGATATATTCTACAGCTTTAGTCATCATATACAGGAACTGTGCTGTGGAATAAGTTGCACCACCAACACTTACAGATGTTGGAATTGATCCTGTTGATTTGATGGTATTGTTCAAGTTATATGCCGCAGCAACAATATCTGAAATTGATGCAGAACCTGTAGTTGAAGGGGATGTGGACAAATCAGTTAGGGAATTGAAATTAATGAAGTTTGTAATTCCCCATCTGAATATGATTGCACCATCACCATTACCGTTAAGTGCTGCCTGGGTATCCTTTTTGAGATCAGATGCGGAGAGTTTTGTAACATCATCATCTGACTTGTAACTTTGTAATCCTGCCCAGATTTTAGCTCCGTTGGAATGTTGTACAAACCATTTTGTAGTGGTTGTAATCCATGAGGAGGTCTTTCCATAATTTCCTTTGTAAATCATTGGAATAATAACGTCCAGATATTTACTGAGTGCTGAAATATCCTGTCCGTAATAATATGCGTTACTGGTTGTTTCAGGCATCATAGCACATGATACGATTAAACCGGAATCAATATTATGCACAGCAGTTGCAACCTGCCTTGTGAATTCACTGATAGCGGCGGTACCACCAGAGGTTTTATATGCATTTCCAGGATATCTTAAATAGTCAAGATGTATACCTGCAACTCCTTTTATTTTAGCATACTTTTGAGCTTCGGATATTTTTTGGTTAAAGAATGCAGTATTTACTGCACCATTTTTAACTGGATTTACCCAACTACCTCCTGAGTAGAATGTCTGCATCCAAATATGAACCCTAATTCCTACTTTATTGGCACTTGCAATCCATGACTCTACAGCAGACTGACCATGTGCCTCAAGAGCATAGTAGTTGAGGAATATGTCACTGGTTCCCTGTGTTGCCAATGATTTAAGGTTAACACTCTTCATATCCCCTCCAAATAGCCAATATCCGTATCCGGTGGTATCCTTTTTAGCAACTGAAATCTTTGTAGATCCTGATGACGGAGCATAATCATTGTCCCCGCTTGCTTCAAAATTATATGAAACAGTATAGTTTCCAGGACCGACATTGACGCTAAATGTTGCATAACCACTTGAGGATGTTGTGGCGGAATATGTTTTAGAGTTAACGGTCAATTTAACAATTTTATTTGCCAAAGCCTTACCTGAGGAATCCTTCAATAAAACCTTATATGATTGAGATCCCTGATAGAAAGAAGTTCCACTCTTCCATGTAACAGTTGTTGGAGTTCTTTCCTTAACTGTTATTTCAGTTGAACCTGTTTTTGAATTTACTTTAGATTCAGCATTGTTTTTGTATGTGATTGTATATTTACCGACATCCAGATTGATTGTTAATGCAACAATACCGTTGCTGTTAGTGGTTTTTGTATAAGATTTACCATCAACAGTAAGTGTCACAGTTCTTTTAACCAAAGGAACACTTCCAGAGGTCAAAGCCACCTGAAATGCTGTTTTTGCACCATGACCAAATGTTTTTGTACTTTTTACTGTGAAAGTAGGATTTTTTGTAGGAATTATATATACTTTGTTGCTTGCACTGGACTTCTTATAGAAGCTGTTTCCTGCAAAGGAATATTTAACAGTGTATGTTCCTACCTTAAGGGACGGCAAGTTCAATATTGCATAACCATTTGAATTAGTCTTTTTAGAATATGTCTTACCGTTTATCTTGATTTTAATAATTTTTCCGCTTCCCGGAGCGTAACCAAATTTATTAAGCAATCTTACCTTAATCTTTTTGGTATCGCTTTTAAGGAATGTATAAGTATAAGTTGTTAAAGAAGAAGTAGTTGATTTAACTACTTTAACAGTATTGGTTTTTGTCAAACCATCTGTATTATAAGATATAATTTTGTAAGTCCCTTTTTTAAGGGTTTTTAATGATAAACTAGCCACTCCTTTACTATTAGTTTTCACTTTGTAAGTTTTTCCATTAATCTTAAACTTGATTGTCTTTTTAGCCAATACATTACCGTTGCTCTTATAGAATGTTGCGGTGAACTTTCTGGCGTCGGTATAAACCTTATTGATATTGCTTGCGGTAATTGTTGACAATATCCTATAGGTTGTTGTCAGACTATAGCCAGTAACCGGATTAACGGCAACCACCTTATATGTTCCAGGCTTAAGATTTATCGCTAAGGAAACTACCCCATTTGCATTTGTTTTTTTGGTGTATGTAACACCGTTAACGGTAATCTTTACATCAGTATTATTCAAAACATTACCGTAAGCATCTAAGAAAGTTGCAGTATATTGAGTAGATCCTTTATAATATTTAGAAATGTTCTTTGCAGTGATTGTCTTAGATACAATAATTTTTGAAGAATTATTACTGTCATTTGTCAATTCAGCACTTGATTCGGAAAGAACAGTAATCCCATCATCACTATCTAAAGAATCATTATTGTTTGAGTTAGTTGATAAAGTATTTGAATCTGCAGATTCTAAAACTTCTTCACTTGATAGAGAAACTTTAGATGAATCATTATCAACATTTGAATCACTTGATACAGAAATTTCTGATGAGTCAGCAGTATTCTCCAGTGGGACTGAAACATCTGATGTGTCATCTACTAAGCCAATAGCATCTGAATCTGTAACATTTACATCACTAGCTGATACTGCGCCGACAGCCAAAACGGCCATGAGCAATACCAAAAAAGTGAGCAATATTTTATTGTTCAAAATAATTTACCTCCATAACAATTTTTTAAACAACGTGCAAACTGAATTGCACTGTAAAGATATTTATTATAAATATCTTATATAAACCTTTTTATTTACTAAATCCGATGAAATAAGTCTAATTTTAAAAAATAAGTTTAAAATATCGTGAAAATTAAGTTTAAAGTAAATATCTTTTTGAATTATAGTGTAAAATGATTTAACTATGTGAAATAATTTTTAAAGTGACTTAACCATATTAAAATTATAACAGTAATTTTAGTAGTTATCATATAAAACAGAACATGTTTTAAAGTTATTTAAGTATAAACCATTGATTTAAGTTTATCTAGATTAAAAAACAACATGTTTAAGAGTGTATATTAAAAAATAAGCTTTAGAAATAAAAAAAGAAAAAAATGTAAAATATTCAAAAATTTTACATCATTGGAGGCATTCCGCCCATACCGCCAGCACCTGGCATTGGAGGCATACCACTTGCATCGTTTCCAGACTCATCAGGTCCGGTTGAGTTGAGTGCATTTCTTGCTGCAATCATATCGTCAATACGTAAGATCATTTCAGAAGCATCTCCAGCGGATTGGAGAGCTTGGATTTTAACTCTTAACGGTTCGATTACGCCTGCATCTTTCATGTCAACTACTTTACCTTCAAATACATTGATTCCGATGAATGGATTTTCTTCATGAGCAGCTTTTAAGTCTGCAATCAGGTTAATGGTGTCAAGACCTGCATTTTCAATTAAGGTTCTTGGAATAACTTCAAGAGCTTCAGCATATTTTAAAATAGCTAATTGTTCTCTTCCACTTACGGATTCACCATATTCCCTTAATTGTTTTACTAAATCGATTTCACATGCTCCACCACCAATGAGAACTTTACCTTCTTCAATGGTTGCTGCAACTACTCCTAATGCATCATCAAGTGCCCTTGCGATTTGTTCGGTTACATAACGGGTACTTCCTCTTAAAACGATTGAGGATGCTTTAGGGTTGTCACATTCTTCGATTAAGGTTAATTCGTGATCAAATATTTTATCAAGATATACGTGACCTGCTTTACCTAATTTTTCTTCAGATAAATCTTCAATGTCGGTTACAAGTTTAGCACCGGTAGCTTTTGCGATTCTTTCCATATCAGATTTTTTAACACGTTTGAAAGCCATGATTCCTGCTTTTTTAAGGTAGTGTTCAGCCATGTCGTCAATACCTTTTTGACAGAACAGTACATTAGCACCGGAGTCGATGATTTTTTGCACTAACTCCTTAATCATGTCTTCTTCCTGTTTGAGGAATAGTTCAAACTGGTCAGGACTTGTAATGTCTATTTTGGTATCAGTATTGATGTCTTTTAACTCAATAGGATATTTCATGATAGCAATTTTTGCATCTTCAACATCCTTAGGCATGTTTTTGGAAACAGGTGCCTTATCAATGATGATACCTTCTGCTAAAAATGAATCTTCCACAGAGTCTCCTGAAACCCTTTGGATGTTAATATTATCGATATCGGATTTTCCATCCTCTTTGATTCTTAATGCTGCTTTTACAACTAAATCTGCTAAGTGTTCTTTTGCATAGTCTGAACCTTTACCACTCATAGCAGTTACAGCAACTTTTTTAAGAGTTTCTTCATCATCGGCATCAATTGCGATGTCTTTTAATAATTCAACAGCCTTTTTGGTAGCATTTCTGTAACCTTTTACTACAACGGATGTTGCAATTCCGTCTTCGAGTAACTCTTCAGCTTTTGCCAATAATTCACCAGCAATAACAACAACAGATGTGGTTCCGTCTCCGACGATTTGTTCTTGTTTTTTAGCGGTTTCCACTAACATTCTAGCTGCAGGTTGGTTGATTTCCATTTCCTGCATGATGGTTGCACCATCGTTGGTGACTGTAACATCACCTAATGAATTGGTTAACATTTTGTCCATACCTTTAGGACCTAATGTAGTTCTTACAATACCTGCTAATACTTTAGCAGCTGTGATATTCATTCTTAAAGCGTCTCTTTTTGAATATCTTTCAGTTCCTTCAGGAAGGATAAATATTGGTTGATTTGCCATTTAATAATCACCTTAAAATTTTTTAAATTAAATATAAAAATAAGTTTTTATACATATTTAGATAGGTAAGAGGTAATATAAAAACCTTACCCATTAAAGTAACTTTTGGTGTGTTAATGTACGAAGATATAATAAAAGAAATCAAATCCAATCTTGGTTCAAACAAAGATTTAAACAGGCAGTACCTGTCAAGCCAAATAGAAGTCTACCAGGATCATCCATACAACAAGGAGATAATCAAGGAAATATCACGTCTTATGTGGGATTGCTTAAGCGAAGATGAAAAACAGGAATATATTGACATTTCCAATGAGGAAAATCCTATAATGGACATTCTAAACGATATTTATTATGACATTGAAAATGGAAACTATGAAAAACCATTGGAAAAGCTAAATGAATTCATGAAAACATTTCCTGGAATGTTCGAAGACGACAAGGTTAGCGAATACCACTATTTCACAAATCCCCTGGAGGAAATACTATTTCGAAAATACATCGGTGCCAAAAAGGAGTTGAGATACATTCCCGACGATCAGCCACTGCTTGATTTGTACTATGTCTACGGATTCCTGCTTCTTGAAACAAAGGATTATGACAATGCCGAAAAGTACCTTAAAAAGGCCAATAAGATAAATCCGGTTTCTGCAAGAATCATCCTTGAGCTTACCGAAATCTACAGGATACATACCTACAACTACAACGAATACTTCATTCGAACAACAGATGCACTGCAATATGCCTATTATCCACAGGACATTGCAAGATGCTACAGAAACCTCGGGCACTACTACATCGAGGAAAACCAGATGAAAACAGCAATGGCACTTTTCATCTACAGCATGGAGTATGAGGCAAGTCCCGTTGCATACACCGAAATCAAATATATCCAATCAAAAAATGACAATATGGAATTGCCGTTGAATGAATGCATAAAGATTATTGAAGATAAAAAAATTCAGATTGGCCCAAATCCTTTCATTTTAGAAACATTGGACGAATTCATTAAGGAATATGACCAAAACAAATTGTATAACCAGTTACTTTACTTCCTGGAGTTGAAATTTGACCTGACAAATGATTCACAAACACTAAAACAAATTCAGGATACTCAAAAGTTGCTTTGATTAATCATTTTTACAATA
Source organism: uncultured Methanobrevibacter sp. (assembly GCF_902788255.1). Classification (NCBI taxonomy): domain Archaea; kingdom Methanobacteriati; phylum Methanobacteriota; class Methanobacteria; order Methanobacteriales; family Methanobacteriaceae; genus Methanobrevibacter; species uncultured Methanobrevibacter sp. The sequence continues at coordinate 57,833 of NZ_CADAJR010000006.1, read as the reverse complement.
CATTTAAAAATAGATTATAATATATTATTATATAGGTGATTTAAAATGTGTTCAAGTGGAGGCCCAATGGCTGATATTGATTTGAAAAAATTAAAAACCAAAAAATATCACTGTAAAGACTGTGGAAATTCCTTTAAAGGACTTGGAAAAAAAGTTGTTTGTCCATCTTGTCAAAGCGACAATGTGGAACTTGCAGAGTAAATTCCCATTTACTCTCTTTTTTTATTTTTTTGTGATAACATGAATATTGATTTTAAAGATGATGAAATACTATTTCTTGAAGGTGAAACCGGAATGGTTGGCGTTGTAAAAGTGGCCTATGAAAACAAGATGCTATTTATCGCAACACAGGACAATGAGGAAATAGTCCAGTTTTTAGAATCAGATGACATAATCGCCGTTTCAAACTTCAAAAAGGACAAGCGTGCAATAAGGTCACAAGCCTACCTCAGCCGTGAAGAGTCCTCACCCTTGGTGATTTTAAATAAGGACCATCCATCAACAAAACGATTGGAAACAGTCATATCAATCGGAGATGAAGTAAACCTAAACTGCAACATCACTCCCGGAACACATCCCGAACAGAACGTGCTGTGCTCATGCGACAGCCTGTCCGGACTTGAAATTGTAAAAACACCAACAGGAGTTAGACTGAACAAGGAATTTGACAATTACACCATTGAAGAGTTTTAGGTTGAAATAATGTTGTTCATTGATTCTTTTTACATGTTCTTAGGCCAATTGGTAGTGCTTATAGTGGGAATAATCATAATATTGCTGATCATATTCCTTATACTGGGCCTTTTGATAGCCAAGAAAAACCAGATAAAGTTTCCAAGATTCCTGCTATACATAGTTGACCTTCTCTACTCACCCCTGAAAACAATAGCTCATTTTCTAAAACTTGACGACAATCTGATTGACGACATTGCAATCAAGGTGAGAAACGATTTGAACAAGGAGCAGTACAACAGAATCCCCGCTGAAAAGACATTGATATTCCTACCACATTGTCTCAGGCATAAAGATTGTCCTGCAACACTTCAAAAGGAAGGATTGAACTGCACTGAATGCGGATTATGCTCAATCGGTGTAATAAAGAAAAAAGCAGAACCTTTAGGATATAAAATGTACATCGTTCCAGGTTCCAGTTTCGTTAAAAAAATAGTGATGGAAAACAAGTTCCAGACTGTTCTTGGCGTTGCCTGTCATGAGGACCTAAACCAGATGATGATGTTACTGTCTGATTTTTACCCTCAAGGAGTATTGCTTGAAAAAACAGGCTGTTTTGAAACAAAAGTGAATGTTAAAAAGGTAATTGAAAAAATTGATTCAAAATACTAGCCTAACCTAATATAATCTTTTTGAGATATTTTTCTTACTATAGTGAACGCTATCACCAAAAACATATGATGTGAGACCAACACTTCAATTGTCGCAAAAATAAGATGCATCCTTCAAAATTTATCATTGAAAATTTTAAATTAAACTAAACCCTCCAATGTATAATATATTCACCATTTATATAAATCTTGGCTTTGTAGAAATCCTCATTTTTATTGAATTTGAGTTGATCGATATAGATGTTGTAGATTGTATTTTTGAGTTTTGTTTCTTTATTTGATAATTGTAGGCTTCTACTTCGGTTTGTTCCGTTGAATATTCTTTTTATTACACTAAATATTGATTCAACGTTATTTCTTCTTGAATATATTTCCTGGTTGAATTGTTTTTTACTTTTTAGTCGATAATGTCCTGTTTTTGCTCTGGTTTTTAGTGGTATTTGATCTTCTGCTTTTGCTTCTTCGTTTATTCATTTTCTGATGGGTTCTGTATCATATGCTCTGTCTGCTAAGATGTATTTTGGTTTATATTTCTTTATATTTCTTATTGTTGCTAATGCAAAGCGTGTATCGAATTTTGGACCTCTTTGGGCTGCATAATGAAGTATTAATCTGCTGTCTACATCGATTGAAATATGGTTTTTTACGTAGCTTTTTCTTTCTTTTCGTCTGATTATTGCGTAATATTTGTCTGCGCAGTCGTTAGTGAATCCACTTCCATCTAAAGCAATTATTTCGCCATTTATTTCATGATTTAATAATATTTGTTTATTTAATTCTTGCAATATTGATGTTGGAAGTCTTTGAAAGAATTTCTGGAGTGTTGTGTAGTGTGGAATCTTTTTTAAGTGTAAATATTTCTGTATGGTATCAGATAACTCCAATAAATCTGTTATTTGTCTGCAGGTGCTTCGAGTATATATTTTCACTGCTAAAAGTGTGAATAATGCAGGTTGTGTGAAATCATGCTTTGAAAAATGGCTTGAATACTTATTTAACACGATTTTTGAGTATTTAAACACATATTTAATGAATTTCAACAGTTTATTTGGCTTAATGTCCTTGTTAATTTCTTTGATTTTTTTGAGTGCAGGCTTTTCAAAACCAAAATCCTAAAGATTTAATTGCTTTGAAAACAAACAACTAATTGGAGAATAGGTATTTTCGCATTTCATATTAATATTTATTCTCCATTTTACTATATATAATTATATATTGCTTATTTTTTCTAATCGATGTGAAATTTCAAGTGTAAATCTTAATACACAATAATTAGACAATTTTAATAGATTATAAGTAAAAATAGAAATAAAAATAAAATCAGTGAACTAAAAAAAATAGAATGAATAATATTTTGATTTAGATTTAATACTAATCAAAATATTCCATGAATTCCTGAGATTCAGGTGTTTCACTGAATTCCTTAATGAAATCGTTCAAATCATTAATGAATTCTTCTTTTCGCTCATCCAAATCTTCAATTTGGGAATAATCTTTCTTAACGGAAATTGTCATTACAATATCATCAGTTTCAAGAGTGATTTCAGGATATAATAAATTATCTAAATCATCCATTTTATCCTCTTCCAAGTTCCTGGTGAGCTCTTGCAAGGTGTCCTGCAGCCAATGCACCTACAAGTGACAATTCACCTGCTAAAACGGTTGAAGCAACAATTTCTGCGTATTCCTTAGCATGATTTGAGCCAGCAACACCCAATATGCTCAATCCTTCCTGAGCAACTTCAAGACTTGTTCCTCCACCTACGGTTGCAACCGGAAGGTCAGGCAAGTTCACTGAAAAATATAAGTCGCCGTTTCTGTTTTCCGCTGTTGTGATACCGAGGGATCCTTCAACGACATGTGCAGCATCCTGGCCGGTTGCCAAGAATATTGCAGCAACCATGTTTGCATAATGGGCATTGTATGCCATTGCTCCACTTGCAGCTGAACCGATTAGGTTTTTGGCAGTGTTTACTTCAACGATTGCATCAGCTGTGGTCTTGAGTTTCTTTTCAACGATTTCTTCAGGTATCAGTATATCTGCAACTACACTTTTTCCTCTTCCTTCAACAATGTTTATAGCTGCAGGCTTTTTATCCACACATACGTTTCCGCTTAATGCAATATGGGTTGCAGTGGTCTCTTCTGCAAGTTTATCTAAGATTTTTTCAGAAGCTATTGTTACCATATTCATTCCCATACTGTCTCCTGTTGAAAATACAAATCTAGGATACACATAGCTTCCAACAATTAATATAGGATCGATTTTAATCAGTTTACCATGAGAGGTTGTGCTTTCTGCAAGCTCTTTTAACTCATCGAAATTATCAACAAACCATTGTTTGATTTTAATGGCATCAACTGCATTTTCACATTTGATTGCCGGTGCACGGGTCATGCAATCGGAAACAACCCTTGCATTTGCACCGCCGGATGCGGTAATTGTTGATGCTCCACGGTTAATTGATGCTACAAGTGCCCCTTCTGAGGTTGCAAGCGGAACGAAAACTTCCCTTTGACAGTATTCACCATTGATTTTCAATGGTCCTGCAATACCCATAGGCAACTGCAGCACTCCGATTGAATTTTCAATGTTTCTTGCTGATGCCCTTTCCATGTCCAAAGTGTAATTGGAGATGTTCGGCAATTGCAAATCATACTTCTGTTCGAGAAATTCCCTTCTTATATCGGTTGCAGTCTTTGCATCAACTTCCTTGTCAACCTGATAAAGCTTCATTTCGCCGTTCAATAATTTATCAATAATTTCCTGATTTGTCATCTACATAACCTTTTTAAGTAAGTCTACAATTTCAGATGGTTTTTTAGCCACTTCCACACCAGCATCATTCAGGGCTTTGGTTTTACTTGCTACAGTACCGGATGATCCTTGAATGATAGCTCCAGCGTGTCCCATTCTTTTGCCCGGAGGTGCTGTCCTTCCTGCAATGTATGATACAACTGGTTTTGACATCTCATCAGCAATGTATTTACCTGCTCTTTCTTCAGCGGTTCCTCCAATCTCACCGATTAAGACAACAGCTTCGGTTTGATCATCTTTTTCAAACCTTTTAAGAATGTCAACGTAATTGTCACCGGTTACAGGGTCTCCACCAATACCTACTGCAGTACTTTGACCTATTCCTGCATTTGTAAGTTCGCTTGCAATTTCATAGGTTAATGTACCACTTCTTGAAATTACACCCACATTTCCTTCAGAAAAGATATGTGTAGGCATGATTCCTAATTTACCGACACCAGGAGATATGATTCCCGGAGTGTTAGGACCTATAATTGTGGTTCCCATCTGTTTTGCATATGCCATGATTTTCATACTGTCATGTACTGGAATGTGCTCTGAAATAATAACAACCAAATCCAAGTGTCTTATTGCCTCAAATGCAGCATCCTTTGCAAATCTTGCAGGCACAAATATTATGGAAGCGTTGATGTCTACCTCTTCTACAGCCTCTTCCATTGAATTGAAAATAGGTACCTGATCAAGGAACTTTTGACCTCCTTTTCCAGGTGTTAGACCTGCAACAATATTTGTATTATATTTAAGCATCTGTTCTGTATGGAATGAACCTTGCTTACCGGTTATTCCCTGAACTAAACATTTTGTATCCTCATTTAATAAAATCATAAAATTACCCCCTATTACCTTAATATTCGAGTTTTATTTTCAAATGGAACAGCTAAATCTATTATATTCCCATTCATGAATGCGGTAGCTGAGAATATTACACTACCGGGCAATACATTACAAGTTGTTCCTCTTTTAACTAGATAAACGTTCTTATTTCCAAGTGCAGCTCCAATCATTGCCCCTGCAATTACTCCAACTGACTCAATGTTTTCAACAGTTGCAACGACCACAGGATCATCGGTTTCAGGTGAAACATATCCGACACCAGGTATCTTTCTTGTTTTAGGCTCAATGTAGTCTGACACATCGGTACAGTTTTTCATTCCACGTGCCGCCTCGATTGCAGAGTTTGCAACATCACCAACAAACGGCTCACCGCCATATGTATCAAATCCCAAAACAATTGCATCAGGATAGAAATCTTTTCTTATGCTTGCTTCGGCATATGAAATTCCTTCCCCCGCATCATCAGGATTATCGGAAATTCCAGACAAATCGCCGAAATTTTCTGCACTCATCTTTAAAACATTAACCAAACCTTCATTGACAGTTTCAAGTAAATCGTCCTCTACAAATGCACTGACAACAACATCGTCACCTGTCACATTTGTAAGACCAACATCCCTTGCACCTAATTCTTTTACACTTTGAAGGTTCTTTTCAATAGTTGCTACTAGCTTAGAACTGCATGACACATCATTTTTTGATATATCCGCACCTATAGCTGTAATTTTCAAATTAACACCTTGTATAATCAATTAATAAACTAATAAAATTTTAAATTTTATTGGTATATATTATGTTTTTCAATTTATATAAACATTAAGAAAGCTTAATAAATAACCTAATTTATATATTTAAATAATGTATTCACAAACAAAGATTGCAATTCCAATTTTTCAGGAAAATTGCAAAGACGTTATTGAAGTTGCAAAAGATTGTATCGACAAGGGTGCGGACGTATTGGAGTTCAGAATAGATGCGCTTAAAAACCCAAACATCACAGAAATCAAGGATACAATTGCCGAAATCAATTTTCCAATGATTGCAACCAACAGAATCACCTCAGAAGGAGGATCATTTAAGGGAACTGAAGAGGAAAGATTCAACATACTCTATGAATGCTGCGATTTGGTTGACTACGTGGATATTGAGCTTCAATGCGATGACGAGTACATAAAAAAGATTCATGATACTGGAGTCAAAACCATCGTTTCATACCATGACTTTGAAAAGACACCGGATTTGAACGAAATAATGTATATCGTTTCCAAGGAACAGGAATTGGGAGACATTGCAAAGGTTGCATTCATGCCGCAGGATTTGGAGGACACACTGACCATACTTGCAGTATTGTCCCACTGTGAAAACACCATTGCAATTTCCATGGGTGATTTGGGAAGCTATACACGTGTCATGGCGTCAAAATTCGACTCACCAATTACATTTGCCGCCGGAACCGATGTTACAGCACCGGGCCAGATTGACATTGAAACAATGAAGGCACTTCTCAACATGGATTTAAACATCATGGAAGAGTGATTTTATGGCTAAAAAAATAATTTTAGCATTGCTTATTCTTATTTTAATCATAATCTGTGGAATCGCCCTATTCGGTGGAGATACCATTGACATCTACATTGATGGGGAAAACGTTACCGTTGAAACAACCACATTTTCAGATATCGACAGAACAGGTCTGACCAGAGATATATGCGATTATACACTGAAAGTCATGAACGATACAACCACAGACATCCCAAAATACAAACAGAACGTTAAAAACATCTGTATGCAGTACGGTTTGAAGGATCCTAAAATCAATCTTGACTCATCAATCGGACCTGACCAAATTCCCCTCATCGTTAATGTTGACGGAACATCAATGCTTCCAACATTGCTTGACGGACAGAAAGTCCTTGTAAACAAGACACATGACGTTAAAGTTGGTGACATAGTCATTGCAGAGAGTGACGAATATGGCGGAATCATCAAAAGGGTTGATGAGATCAACGAAAACCAGATTCATTTGGTAAGCGACAACAAGGAAATCTCCTATGAATACATCAATGGTGATTTATATGAAATCTCAGGCATTACCACATGGGTTGACACCTCAGATATTGGTGGGGTTGTAATCAGTTACTGATTATAATCAATACCGAAACTTTTTAACTGGAGAAATTGAAATTGCCATGACTTCAATTAACCATCCCAATCAAAAACTCTATACGAGTTTTCCTAAATAACGTGAAGCTTTTGGAGATATTTCAATTAATTTTTTAACCACTTCAGCAGATGAAGCCTCATCAAAGCTTTCTTTTTCAAGTGCATGACCAATCTCATCCAATTCTTCATCAGACAGGGAATATACATATTCCTGCACTTTTTTATATCCTTTATCTTCATAGTCAAGTTCTTTACGAGCCATTTCATCATATAATTTTAAGAATTTTTTAGAGCAATCCTCTTTAATAGCCTGAGCGGCTACCTGACCTGCACACATTCCACCAATCATACCAGGAATAATTCCTTCACCAGTTAATGGGTTTACCTGACCTGCTGCATCTCCGACAACCATAATATTGTCGTCATAAAGTTTTTCAATCATTCCCCCAGCAGGGTCTCCTCCAACATTTAATTCAACAGCTTGAGCATTTTTTAAGTATGGAGACTTGGCGACAAAATCATCCAGGTATTCTTTAGCTGATTTTTCTGCTTTGTGAGAAAAAAGCCCTAAACCGACATTTGCAATGTCATCTCCTTTAGGGAAAATCCATGCGTATCCACCAGGAGCACATGACCCAAAATAAAATTCAATAAAACCCTGTTTTTCAAATTCAACATTACACATTTCATATTGTACACAGGATCCCATTTCTTTTGCTTTTGCAGCGGGTCTAAGACCTGCCCATCTTGCGACATGTCCTTCAACACCGTCAGCTGCAACCAGTATTTTACATTTGAAATCCTGTTTTTTACCCATGGATTCTGTTTCAACAATAAAACCGTTTTCAATTTTTTCAATATCAGTCACTAAAGTTTTAATTCTGATTTCGGCACCTGCTCTTGCGGCATCCATAGCCATGTGTTTATCGAATACTTTTCTTTCAAGGACACAATCTGCTTCAGAAAGATTTGTTATATCTTTTGGTAACCAGAGGTCTGTTCCGTCAGGTGTCTGAATTCTTATACCGCCTATTATTTTGGCAATCCAAAGAGGGGAAAGTTCGATTCCCAATTTTTCTAGACCTTTAACAGGTATATCTTCAGCACATCTTTTCGGTGAACCTATTTCAGATTTTTTATCCATTAAAATAACTTTTGCTCCACCTAATGCAGCGTGTTTTGCTGCACTGGAACCTGCAGGTCCAGAACCAACAACTATTACATCAGTTTCAATCATATAATCATTCCTCTTTTTCTAAAGCATCAATAGGGCATGCTTTAATGCATGTATCACAATCTTTACAGTCGCCATCGTTAAAGACTAATGAATATTCTCTAACTTGAATCAAATTTCTTGGACATACTCCTGCACATTCTCCGCAGAATGAGCACCAATCTTTTACTATCATAAAAATCTCTTAAGTGCCAAATAATTAGTTAAAAATCAGTAGTATTTTGTAATATTTAAAAGTTTGTTAAAAATGCTAAAAATATCATAAAAATAGAGTCTGTAAAAAAAATAGGAAAATGATGCATAAGCATCATTTTCCAGGGAGTTATCAAATATTTAGTCTAAACTGCATCATCACCGTCTTCGCCGGTCCTTATTCTTATCACGTTTTCAACCGGCTGGATGAATATTTTTCCATCCCCGATGTTTCCGGTGTGAGCGCCTTTTTTGATTGCTTCGACAAGCAGGTCAAGGCCTTCATCCTTGACAACTATTTCAATACGGGTTTTTGGAATCAAATCTATACAATAGCTTGAACCCCTGTAGGATTCTCTGATTCCCTGTTGACTTCCCCGTCCCTTTACTTCGGAAACGGTCATCCCCTCACAGCCTACTTCAACCAAAGCCTTTTTGACATCTTCAAATTTTTCCGGCCTTATAATGGCAATTATACGTTTCATGAATATCTACCTCCATTAATTCAAGTTATATGCGGATTCCTTGTGAAGATTGCTGTCAAGTCCACCAATCTCTTCATGATCTTCGACTCTTATTCCATTCATAGCCTTGTCTAATACCTTAGCCAATATATAGCTTATTGCAAATGAGTATATTATTGTTGCGATTACACTGATTATCTGGATTATCACCTGGTTAGGATTTCCATAGAATAGTCCTGCAACACCACCGACAGCAGGCACTGCAAATATTCCTGTTGCTATTGCTCCCCATACTCCTGACATTCCGTGAATTCCCCATACATCCAGAGCATCGTCATAGCCAAGTTTCGGTTTTAGATAATAGATTGCGAAGTATGAAATCAATGGAGCCACAACACCTATTGCCAATGCTCCCAGCACATCAACAAAACCTGCAGCCGGAGTAATTCCTACCAAACCCGCAACTGCACCGGATATTGCACCGAGAACTGTCGGTTTTCCCACAACCATTGTATCTATTATTGTCCACACTATCAGCCCGGTAGCTGCTGAGACATTTGAAACGATTATTGCATTAGCAGCAAGACCGTCTGCTGCAAGACCTGATCCTCCATTGAATCCCATCCATCCAAACCATAGTAATGCTGCCCCAAGTACTGCATAACCCAGGTTGTGAGGGATTAATGAGGTATCTTTCCTTTTTCCTAAAACCAATGCCACTGCAAGTGCTGAGATACCTGAATTAATGTGTACAACCGCACCACCAGCAAAGTCAAGTGCACCCATCTGCATCAACCATCCTCCACCCCATACCCAGTGGGCGACAGGGATGTAGACCAAAACTGCCCATAAAGGAACAAATATTACCCATGCTTTTGTTTTCATCCTTCCAACCAAAGCACCAGACATGATTGCACAGGTCAGACCTGCAAATGCACACTGAAACATTACAAACAGCAATGTTGGAATTGTTCCCTTCAAATCATCCAGACCGATTCCCTGCAAGAAGAAATTGGTCGGTGATCCTATCAATCCGTGAATATCACTTCCAAAAGCAAATTGATAACCAAATATTACCCATATTACACTGATTATTGAAAATGCAATGAAAGTTAGAAATATTGTATTTAATACGTTTTTACGTTTGCTTAATCCTCCATAAAAAAATGCGACAGCCGGAATACTCATCAAAAGCACCAGTAAGGTACATACAAGTATCCATGCGGTGTCACCTGCATTGAACATAACCATTTTATCTAACTCATAATAATTTATTTCATAACATCACCATCTTGTCGGCAATGATATGTCGGAAGTATACTTCCGATATATAATAATTTGTCAAACTCCTATATAAACGTTTTGAAGAAATGTAAGAAAAATTGAAAAAAAACTTAAAAAAACCCTAATTTCAAAGAAACAATTAAATATTAACCTTTTATATAAATAATAATAGTATAAATATGAAAGTGTTATTATGAGAGGTTCACAAAAAGCGAATTTGATAGTTTTCCTAATAATTGCAGTTGCTGCATTCTGTGTAAGCACTGCAGTTGCTTCTATGACAATACACGATGATTATGATTCATATAAGCTAATCGCATTAAGCAATGAAAGTTTTGAACCTGCAGAAGTGGACTATGTGCCAACAATTATTCCAAAAAATGACACAAATACCACCAATGCCACCAATAGCACTTCAAATGACAATATAACTTATGACATTGAAGATACGGTAGACTCAAATGATACTGACTACGGATGGGAAAATATAGAAGAATTCATCGAGGACGGACTATGAAAAGCAAAAAGAAGTTTATCAGAGACAGCGTTTATGGAGACATCACCCTTGACGGCTTTGAATTAAGAATTATGGACATGCCTCAATTCCAACGCTTAAGACGCATAAAACAGCTTGGATTAATAAGCCTTATTTATCCTGGAGCGACCCATACAAGATTTGAACATTGTATAGGAACAATGAATCTGGGATCAAAGCTTTCCGAAGAGCTTGAACTGACATCTGATGAAATTGAACTGGTCAGGGCTTCAGCCCTCCTGCACGATGTCGGCCACGGACCGTTCTCACATGTATCCGAGGGAGTGTTGAGTGTTCCCCATGAGGAACTTTCAAAATACGTCATTACCAAAACCTCCATGAGAGACTTGCTTGAAGAGAAATTCGATGTAAATGAAATCGTGGACATAATCAACGGAAAAGGATATCTCGGACCGATCGTATCCGGAGAGCTGGATGTCGACAGGATGGATTATCTGTTAAGGGATTCCCACAATACCGGAGTGTCCTACGGTAAGATTGATTATGAAAGGCTGATTTCAAATTTGACATTGGACGATGGACTGATTCTAGACATTAAAGGTGTTCAGGCAGCTGAGGGGGCATTGGTATCAAGATACTTCATGTATCCGAGCGTATATCAGCACCACACAACAAGAATCGTCAACACAATGTTTAGAAGAGCACTTAAAAAGATAATCAATGAGGGAGTAATCAACGAGAATGAAATATACAAGTATGACGATTCCGACATCATCGCAACATTCAGGCATTGTGAAAATGAATATGCAAATGACATAATGCACAGACTTGACAACAGAATCATTCCAAAAAGAGTCAAAACCATCAGACTGGACAATTTCAAGTTCCCGGAAAAAATGTATAAAATCAATCCTGAAGAACTCAGAAAAGCCGAAGAGGAAATAAGTGAAGATTACGAAATTGACAAGGATTATGTATTCATAAACATTGCGGAATACCCACGTTTCGATGAGATGAAAACACAGGTAAGCGTAGATGGCAAGCTATACCCATTGACTGAAATATCAAATATCATAGGAGCATTGAGCAAAGCAAGATTCAACATACCAGACATCAGCGTATATGTTCCGGAAGATGAAAAATCAAAATTCGAGAAATTCAAAATAGAGCACTATCTTGATTTACCTGAAATTGACCGTGAAAAATTCCACGGAATACACTATGACCAAATCAAATTGTTCTAGGAGATAAAATGATAGTAGTTGGAATAACCGGAGCAAGTGGAGTAATATATGGAATAAGACTCCTTGAAACCCTAAAGAAATTAAATATAGAAAGCGGATTGGTAATAAGCGATACCGCAAAGATAGTTATTGAATCAGAAACAGAATACAAAGTGGAAGATGTCATAGCGATTGCAGACAAATATTATGACTTCAATGACCTGACATCATCCATCAACAGCGGATCATTTAAGGCAGAGGCACTGGTAATTGCACCATGTTCAATGAAGACATTATCATCAATAGCAAACGGCTATGGTGCAAATACGATAACAAGAGTGGCGGATGTAAGTTTAAAAGAGAGAAGACCTACCGTTATTGTGCCACGTGAAACCCCTCTGAGAAGTATCCATTTACAGAATATGCTAACATTATCACAAGAAGGAGCTATAATTTTACCTGCAATGCCAGGATTTTACTCAACACACGATACAGTTGACGACCAGATAAACTTCATTGTCGGAAAGATTTTAGACTCCTTGAAAATCGAAAATGATTTATTTAAAAGGTGGGAGTAAATGTTAGATGATAAGGACTTTATCAAATCCTGTGACGTTCCAGGGCCAACAAAAGAGGCCATAAGAGCCATACTTTTATACAAATCAGAAGTGACTTCAAGCGACAAGGTTGTGGATTGCGGATGTGGAACCGGAGGCATTACCTGTGAATTTTCACAGAGAGCCCGTGAAGTGATTTCAATCGACACCAATCCGGAAGCGATTGAAGTGACCGGTAAAAATCTTAAGAAATTCGGACTTGGAGACAATGTCACACTAATCAACGATGATGGGGCAAATGCTCTTAAAGATATAGACGATATTGACATTGCCATTGTTGGAGGCAGCGGCAAGCAGCTTGAAAATATTCTCGATATCGTTGATGAAAAACTAAATTCAAAGGGCAGAATACTCATAACAGCTATTCTGGTTGACACAAAGGTTGAAGCAGTCAACAAGCTCAAAAGTTTAGGTTATAACCCTAAATTAATGGAAGTTAATGTTTCAAACGGAAGAATTCTTGACAGAGGAGTTCTAATGATCAGTGAAAACCCAATAGCTATCATTACTGCTAAAAAAAGATAATTGGAGACAATAAAATGAGCAAACGTTTAAGCTGGAAAGCAAAATTTTCCATACTGATGGTTATACTGATAATAATCATATATGGGTCAAATTACCTTGTATTAGGTGATGCGGAACATATTATTTCATATATATGGACACATTTGGGATTCATTCCTGTGGACATACTTATTGTAGCGTTCCTACTTGATGAAATTATTGAAAGAAAAGAAAAAGAAGCCATGCTTGAAAAATTGGACATGCTTATGAGCACTTTCTTTTCAGAACTTGGAAACGATTTGATTGGACAGTTAAGTGCTGTCAACAAATATAATGCAGATACCCAAACCCTGAAATCCATTAAAAATTGGGATGAAAAGGACTTTGATGCAAAACTGGATGAACTTAAAAACGCTTCCATTGATTTCCAGGCAGACATTGCACCTGAAGAAAGGGAAGAGTTTTTGGAAAACTTAAGAACCCTGCTTGTTGGCAAAAGAGAATTCATCATCAATCTAATCAACAATCCAAACCTGCTTGAAAAAGAAGAGTTTACTGGTTTAATAAATGCCATTCTTCACCTTGATGAAGAATTGGAACACAGAACCGATCTTGCATTGGTCAATGATGCCGATTTTGGTCATTTAAATGGAGATATGCAAAGAGTATACAACAAACTGGTTTATGAATGGGTTTATTATTTAAGATACCTGTATAAACATCATCCATACATGATTGCATTAATCATTCGTACAAATCCGTTTGACGAAGACGCAGATGTATACGTAAAATAGATTTTGGAGGATTTAATATGAGTAACGATATTGAAAATGGTGAAAATATTAAATCTTGCATAATATTATGTGGAGGTAAAAGTAGTAGAATGGGTCAGGACAAGGGATCTATGATTATTCAAAATAAACCTATGATTAAACATATTCTTACTACTTTAAACCATCAAATTTCTGAAGCCATCATCGTTTTAAACAACCCTGAAAGGATTGCGAAATATAGTAAGTTTATTGACCCTTCAGATTACACCTATACCATCAGATTTGTTGAGGACAAAATCAAAGATAAGGGCCCCATGCCTGGAATACTTACCGGACTCGCCCAAATCACCGGAAAATATTCACTGGTACTTCCATGTGACAGCCCATATGTATCAGCATCCTATATAAGCACTATTTTTAATGAAATCGATGAATCCTTCGATGCAGTTGTGCCATACCACGACAGCGAAAACAAATTGAAAACATCCGAGCCACTGCATTCAATCTACAGCAAAAACATCATTCCCGAAATTGAAGGTCTGATATCACAGGACATTCTTCACATAAAGGGACTCATTGAAAAAATAGATACAAAATTTGTCTTGATTGATAATAAAAAAATAGAAAAAAAAGAATTTAGAAATCTTAATCGTCCAGAGGACATTTAAAGATGTTCTATTAACTCTTTTGTTTTTGTTACTGCCTTATTGACAGCGAATAAAATATCGTCTTTGGTTAATGGTTCCTGTCCACCTTTCTGCATGGAACAGATGTGACCATCTTTTGTGACACCAACATTTAAACGTGCACTAGCTACTCTTTCTTCGGATAATGTTGGGTCGATTACCATCTTATCACCGATTTTAACGAAAGTACATAAAGCCAATTCATTATTGATCGGTAAGTCGAAGGTTTCTTCTTCACTGACGACAACTTCTTCATCGACAATAGTTGCAACAGGCAATTTTGTGGATTTTAAAGCAGCCATTACAGCCAATTCACATGCATCGAAAAGGTTACCGCAGTTGTCGATAATGTGTAAATCAATGAATAACATCCAGACGTGTTTTCCTTCTTCAATACATAATTTGTCCAATTCCACCAATTCACTTTCACGAATACCCCTGTCGACTACACGCGCAAGTTCGATTGAATCTTCACTAGGTGGTCCTGGTTCAAAGGTAGGGTCAGCCATTGGCAACATTTCACAGTTGGTCATTAATACCCCTACATCCGGAGTGTCTGGGAAGGGACTTCCAATTTGTGGTTTAATACCTACAATAACTTGAGTTCCTCCAAGTTTTACACGAGCGGAACCTTCAGCTTTAGAAATAACATTAGTTTCAATAGAAATGTCCCTATATTCATCAAGTGCTCTGCCATCTTCTCTTTTATCATTGCGGACAAGATTTACAATACTTCTTCTTGTAATTTCTGGTACTATCTCCATATCTTCCACCCCCTATTCAATAGAATATTTTTTCATTAAGGCTTCTTTTTGAATCTCGTTTACTTTACGACATCCTTCCATAGCCAAATCGATTGCTTTTGCAAATTCCTCTTCAGTCAAGTCACCGTCACTTTGCAGTAATGTGATTTCACCGGTTCTTGGCATCATAGCTATTGGAACATCAGCCTGACCTTCCTTATCTTCTTTTTCAGATAAGTCAAGAACAATTTCATCATAAACTTTACCTGCAGCACAGCCCACTACGATATCTTTCATAGGCACTCCTGCATCGACAAGCGCAACGGAAGCAGCGGTAATACCTGCACAACGGGTTCCACCTTCCGCTTCAATTACTTCAATATAAACGTCAATCATTGATCTTGGATAATTTTCCAACATTAAAGCTGGCCTTAATGCATCAGCGGTGATTTTGGAAATTTCAGAAGACCTTCTGTCAGGACCAGGTCTTTTTCTGTCATCTACAGAAAACGGTGCCATGTTATATCTGCATCTGATAACACCGGTATTTGGTTCAAGTAATCTTCTAATGTATGATTCTCTAGGACCATAAACTGCAACTAATATTTTATTTCCACCAACTTCCAAGTAAGCTGAACCATCTGCACGTTCTAAAACTCCAGCTTCAATCTTAATAGGACGTAATTCATCAAATTTCCTACCATCATCTCTTATTAAATCTGACATCATATCAACCTCTATTTTTGAAGAATCATTTATTGTTTAATATAAAAGAGTTATTGGAGTTATCCCCATAGGATAATGAGCCATCTTTGCTTTTATTTTTTCTTTTAAATTCTTCTATAACTTCACCAATATCTGGTTTTTCTTTTTTCTCTTTTTTCTCTTCCGCAGCTTTTTCTTCAGCTTCTCTTTCTTCTTGTTCTAATTCTTCTTTAAAATTTTGAAGTGTAGGTTTTTCTAAAACAAATTCTTCTTCAGCTTCTTCAACCTCTTCAGGAGGCAATTCTCCATCAATAGCTAAGTACAATTTGTTCTTAATTTTATTAGTTAAACCGGAAGTATGAGCTTCAGCTTCAATTAAATGAATTATATCACGGGTAAGTTGTTCCATATCTTCATTTCCTTTAACCCAAACAAGTCCATTTTGACCAACAACGATTTTACATTTTGTCTTGTCTTTAATCATGTTGATCATGGAGCCTTTCTTACCGATTAATCTAGGAACTTTGGTTGGAGCAATGTCTACGATTATTCCTCCTTTGAATTTACCCATTCCTCTACCTTTCAAACCGAGTTTTGCCTTTTTGATTTCATCAACTTCGACAACTCTTAAAAATAGAACATCCCCAACATCAAATACTTTGTTGAGTTCTTTTTTCTCACGTCCAAACACTTCAAAGGCAGGTAAAATTCCGGAATATGGTGAATTGATGTCTACATCCCACATTGAAAATCTTACATCTTTAATCTTACCGATTACGACATCTCCTTTCTTAGGAACATATTTGCTTTTTAAAGGAATAACTCTAATTTTCTTATTCCTTAAAGAAACACGACCTAATAAAGAAGAGCAAACTTTACCATTCTCCTTAAAGGTACCTCTTCCTGAATAGTATTCGTCATCGGCCAATATTTGACCTGGAATAACTAAATCTTTATTTTCCACATGTATCATAATATCCCATTAAAATGAAATTGATTTAATTAATTGTTTTGGTTTCTGCCTCTCCGCCTGAAATTTCAGCCATCTTTGCAGCAAAATTATTTTGAAGACCACCAGGCATTTCAATAATACCTATCCATGAGCCGTCCTGTTGCCATTCCTCATTGATGATTTCTCCAAATCCATGGATTACATTATAAGCGCTTCCTGCTGCTGAACCCGGAAGTCTTACGGCAACTTTAACTCTTTCAAAACGGATTGGAATAAGTGGTTTGATGGCTTTTAGCGCTGACTGAACTTGCTGGTCTACTGATGTGAATGGATCAAATTTTACCTTGGCCTCATCACAGGCATTTTCAATTCTTTGAACCGGATGAGGTAGTCCATTTTGAGGATTGATTGCTTCACGGGCAATCTTATTAATAACAAGTTTTCTTTTATCCTCCTGCATCTTTCTTTTCTGGTCGGCAGTCAGTTGTACAGTTCCCTTTTCAAGTATGATTTTAGAAACTTCAATAGGATCTGTAGTTTCGAATATCTTATTCATAGCTTCATCGGAAGCCTTATCTCCTTTTTTGGAATCTTTGAAAATTTCTTCAACAGCCAAAAGATCTTCGATGGCAACATCTGGGCCATCAGGATTACGAAAATCTGCTGCTAAGTCCGGGTCAACCAATATTTCAAAGTGTTCACCCATGTACTCATATTTAGCGATAATAGCTTCATCAACATTTACCATCAAAGCATCTCCCAACAATTAATTAGAAAATAATTATTCTTCTTCGGAATCCTCTTCAGATTCTTCTTCGCTTTCTTCTTCCTCTTCTTTAGGAATTACTTCATCGATGAATTTTTGAACTTCATCTTGAGCGAGTTTTTCGTATTTTTCATCTTCAAGTTTAATTACTGCAATTTCCACATTGTTTGAAGTGGTTTCATGGTCGGTTGCTTCATTGATAGCGGTCAATGCTAATTTGATAGCATCCTCTAATGAAAGGTCATCTTCATATTTTTCTTCAAAGATGTCCATTGCAGCGGATCTTCCTGAACCGATTGCAGTTGCCTTATATTCAATTAATGCTCCACTTGGATCGGTTTCAAAGAGTTTGCATTTTCCGTTATATATTCCACCAATGATTAAAGCGGAACCGAATGGCCTTACTCCACCATTTTGAGTATATAACTGAAGCATGTCACATAACTTCTTGGACAGGCTTGTTACGCGAATTGGTTCTGAGTAGGTAATTTTATTGATTTGTGCTTCAACTCTTGCCCTTTCAACTAATGCTCTTGCATCTGCAACAAGACCAGAAGTAGCTGCTCCAATATGTTCATCTATTTTGAAAATCTTTTCGATAGATGATGCTTCCACCAGTTTAGAGGTGGTTCTTTTGTCGACAGCTAAAACAATACCCTCTGAACTTTTAACACCTATTGATGTTGTTCCTCTTTTTACAGCTTCTCTTGCATATTCTACTTGGAAAAGTCTTCCATCTGGGCTAAATACAGTAATAGCCCTATCATATCCAGCATTTTGTAAAGGTTGCATATTTATACCTCATATTTTTTTATAAATATCATAATTTAATTTCGACAACTTAAAAAAAATAAACCCAAATCTTCCATGAAAAGGCAAATTTTTAATTTTAATTTCTTGAAGAAAGAATATTAAAATTATTATTTTATTCTTTTTTCCATAAATCCAATAGTATTTATAAAGATATTAATTAATAAAGTTTTCTATTTTTTTCTAACTAAAAGTAATTAAATGAATTTTTGTGATGCATTTATTGTTCCGGACATTCCTATGGTAGTGATGGAAATCAGTTTGCCGTTGTATTTCCTAACCAATGCTAGTGAAGATCGGACCTCATCAGTGATATCCCTTTGGCATCTGATAATTGATTTGTAATGGATATAATCATCATTCTTTTCAAATTCATAGAATCTCATCACCCATAAATTAAAATTGGAAGTCATGCATTCACCCTGAAATCGAACACAGGTGTCCCACACAAGGCCGACAAGTTCATCCTTGTTAATTTCTGAATCGCATTTGATATCCAGTGTCAGATATCTATTGTTTTTTCTCAGTGTAGGTGGAAGGACCTTAAGCTTCATCATCAACCCTCCTGACACCTCTGAAAATAAGATCAGACCTGTTTTTATTGTTTTTTAGAATATCATGAGAGGTGTTGAATGACTTTTCAATCTCATCATCAGACAATCCTGTCTGTCTGAATACCGCCATAAAATCATGGGTGGTTCTAATATCAAAAATGGACCGTGCACCTGAGGATAAAACTAGTGGAAAATCGAATTTCCTGTATAATGTGTAGATATCCCTAAAGTTTGAAATAACCTTGGCCCTTGGAGTCAGATAACTTTTCAAAATATCATTGAAGCACACCTCAACTGCAACATTATTGTTAAGGGCCTCCTTAGCCAGCACATGATTCAAACCGGAATCGTGTCTTTTAAGATACGGGCGTGAGAGCACGTCAATTCTGATGTTTTCCAAAACGGCCCTGTTGACCTTCAAATCGCCTCCAACAACAGATATGCACAATGCCTTGTCCCTGAATTTGTTTACAGCCTTTCTGATTTCATTAATGTTTGTTGATTTAACCTCCAGAGTATAGTCAAAATCGATGATACCATCCAAATTATCATTTAATTCATCCTTTAAATCCAGGGCATCACGAAAATCATTTTGACCATAAGAAAAGTTAATATGCTCCCAACCGTAATCAGAAGCCTGTTTGGCCATTTTTATATTATTTTCAAGGCCACTACCCTTAACGTTTAAATCAAAAAACATAGTAATTAATCTATAATTTTATGTATTAATAATTATGCAAAAAAAAATAAGATAAGTGATATTAAATCACTTACTGATATCTAAAGAATTCAACTTCCCAGCTTACTGTTTCATAATAGTCTATAGTAAATACCTCTTCAGATGATGAGGTGAATGTAAATGAATCAGATCTGGTTTCAACTGCACTTTTGGATCCCCAATCAACTCCACCAGACTGACCATTGGAACCTGAAACGTACAAATGGTTAGTTGCATAGTTTTTAATCGGATATGCTGAAAGTTTTACCATAATCTTTCCTGCAGGAACATTAATAGTTTGAGAACCTGATCCTGAACCGGAATAGCTTCCTATTGACACCCAATCCTTTGAATCACTGGAAGATGATGAAGATTTTGATGATGATACAGTAGTTGTCTTTGCTGAATCAGATTCATCATCCTTGTCATCAGAATTGTCTACAGACTTGTTTTCGCTGGAACCTGCACTTTGTGAAGCATCATCGCTTTGAACATTGCCTGAGTTTGAACTCAATGCAAAGTAGCCAATTGTACCTGCCAAAATGATTATAATGGCAATAAGTGCAAAAATAATCATCTTTGAATTGCCAGAACTGCTGGCGGTAGGTTGAGGCTCTTCCACAGCCAATGAATTCCCACATTTTGTACAGAACTTTGCCTTGTCTTTATTTTCAAAACCACATTTACTACATTTCATAACAATCAATTAATTATAATTAATCAATACTATGTTTAACACAAGATATATATGTATTTAATCGTTTTAAATTAATTACCTAACAGGTGCATAATTTAATTATATAATGTTATAAACTATTTTATATTATAAACAACCATATAAGTAATCATGGTAAAAGAGAACGATGAACTTTTGAAATTAACTTCATATGTTCAAATTTCCAAATATAGGGAGAAAACGTTGAAATCAATTGGAGACGATGTTAAAATACCAACAAAAATTGCTCAAGACAGTGGAATCAGAACCAATCATATTTCAAAAGTCCTAAGCGAATTAAAAAGTAAAGACATTGTTGAATGTATTAATGAAGAAGCCCGTAAAGGCAGGTTATACAGATTAACTGATACAGGCAAAGATGTATTAGAAAACATCAATGAGAAAGATAGCGAGGAGTAGGAATCTAACTTAATTCAATTCCTTCTTTTATACTTTCCAATTCTTCCAAATCATCAGTGGTTGGAACTTCTTTTAAAATTTCAGACAACATTTTTAATAAAAGCTCATTTTTAATTTCTATTGATACACATTTATCAGTTTCCGTAAATATTGATTCATGCGTTGGCGGAGTCAGATCCTTTCTGTACTGTAACTTTATTTCATTTCTTAACTCATCATCAATATATTTTTCCAGATATACAATTATCTCATTTGCAAAGGAATTGCCCAATTTAATCATTATATTCAATGACTCATCATCAATTGGTGTGTTTTCAACCAATAGATTGAAAGATCCATAATTCTGATAGCCGTATGGTATGAATCTGCCCTCAACGGTATGGGCACAGTATTCGCTCATTATTTCAAATTCGGGAAGCTTTAAAAAAAACCAGACAAAACTTTGAAGGGTTGATGAGGGTCTTACTTTGAAAACATGACATAATAAACTTTCAATGATGCTGAACATGAAAAAATGCCCCAATTCATGGATTATAGTGGCAACCTGTACTGAATCATCAAGTCTGTCATCATAATATATCCCATTTCCAAGGAATATATATCCCCTTTCATAACCCCTTGCCTTTGGCTTGCATACGGTAAATATGCTTGCAAGGTTTAAAATCTTGTTTTTGATTGAATCTCCCCATACATCAATATAATCGGCCCGAATGAAAATGTTTGATAAAATCTGAAGATAATCCTCATTAGATATATGGGCATTTTCCAGAAGGTTCTGGTTGAACTCACTAAAAAGTGTATCGAAATCATCTATAGTTACAGGATTCATCTGGTTTCCGCATTTGATGCAGTATGTTGCAAGGTCTCCATTGCTCTCACCACAAAAAGGACAGATATGCTCCAATATCAACTTATTTCCGCAGTGTGTGCAATAGTTATTCTCCTTGAAGTTAAGTGTTCCGCAAATATCACATGGTCTCATCAAAATCCCTACCTAAACCTGTCCTTAAGGCTTTTTACTGTCTTATTAATCGAATTTTTCTGAACGATTCTTTTTTTAACATTTTTGCCGCAGTGCGGACAGTATTCAGTGTCCCATGACAACACCTCACCGCATGAACACACTACCCTTGTTTTAATCATTCTTTGAGGGTTCAACGGCCTGTCACATTCTTCACAGAACTTGAGATGTTTCGAATTCTTATGTCCGCAAACGCAAACGATTTTTATATCCTCTCTTTTCAGATTGTTCCCGCATTCAATGCAAAAATCAGAGGTGACCTCATTGAGAGTTGAACATGTGCACAGTATTGCCATCTGACCAATGTTTCCATACTTGGTCAATGGAAGGCCACAGTTTCTGCAGAACTGTGAGAACTTTTCGTTTTCCTCGCCGCAAAAGCAAAATATGGAATCCCCAAACTCAATATTAAAGTTGCTGTAGTTGTCAAATCTTTCAGCTTCCTCCTTAAGCTGCCTTCCACACATCTCACAATAAATGTTTTCACGTGAGTTGACGGCCCCGCACTCACACAGGACATTGTCAACGGAAAACTTCGGTTTGGATTTTCTTTTTAAAATTTTAGCCAGCTTGCTTTGGGATCTCTTTGCTCCACACATATAGCAGTATTCATTGTTTACATCATTAATGTATCCGCAGGAGCATAACTCATATTTGAAATCGATATTTCTGTTTATATATGGTGAAAAGTCTATTAAAAAGTTGAAAAAACCAATATTATGGATTGGTGGTGTTAAAACACAAGTGTCACTGCTCGCATCACGACCTGTTTTAGCACCGCATCCTGTACAATACGGTTCATTTGGAAGTATTCTATGACCGCATTTCCTACAATAATTGCCCGCATCCATTTGCATCATTTTTTAGATAATGATTGTATTTCCTCTACAACCTTGAAAAGAACGTCCTGACCCAGTCCTTCAATGTATTTGATGGATCCCGCACATTCATGCCCACCACCATCAACACCTGCCTGTGGAACTCTTTCAATCATTTTTGTCACTATCTCATTGACATTGAATCCATACTGTTCGTTTACGGCATCTGTTGCCCTGAACACACCAAAGTCAGGTCCATGACCAAGGGTCACAATAGGCTTGTCCGGTCCCAATTCGTTTATTACATGATCATGCACAAATCCACAGGTCTTTCCAGGTGCAGGGAAAGTGAATTTGTGTGCAAATTTCTCAACATCCAAAAGATTGAAGTATATTCCATTTTCAAGCTTGGTCTGTTTTATGTTAGGAAGAACAGCCCTGAGTTGAGTGTCGATTCTTTTCTGATATTCCTTGTATAATGCATCAATCATCTTTCTGTGCTTATCGAAATTGTCTACCGCAAGTATAGTATCCATTATTCCTCTACCGTTCATGAATCTTAGGAAGTATGCTTCAAAGTCCACACATTCGGCAACTTTTGCGAGATGTTCCTGTGTGAATCCCTTTTGAGCAGCAAGTTTAAGGTACTGGTACACTTCACCACATTCGGCACGGTCTCCAAGTGCGGCTATTGCCGGAAGATGCTTGATTAATTCCTCCACTTCAGGGTTTATGATATGGGCCACTTCAGTTGCAAGACAGCCTGCTGTAAGCTGTGAATCCCCTCCGACAAGGTATGGATTTACATGTGTGTCAACATATTCATCAACAGCCACTGTTGCACCATATATTACACCATCCTCCTCGACTTTTGTCAATAATTCTCCAGGGGAGTGATGGTCAATAACAACAACCTCTATATCATAGATTTTAGCCTGCATAAGTGCAACGATGTCCTCTTCTGTTGAACCGTTGTCCAAAAGAACTATAAGAGGAAGTTTCTGACCGTGTCTTTCCTGGTCCTCAAGGGCAAATGACAAATCCTTTACCACGTCTTCCAGCTCATAGAATGGTGCCTTACTTGGTGATCTTTTGAAGTAGTAGTATTCAGCGTCATTGCTTGGATTGTGTTTCTGTATAAGAGGAACAATTGCCTTTTCCATTGCAACACCTGACACGATACCGTCCGCATCGTTGTGGTGTCTTAAAAGAATTGTCCTTCCGTCAAGTATTGCCCTTCTGATTTTTTGTGCAGCTTCATACATCTTAGGTCTTAACCTGTTTAAAACATCACTCTTGACCAAGAAATCAACATCTTGAGGTTGAGCTTTCCTGTTTAATGCATCGTCAATTAATTTATTTAATTTGGCAGTGCTTTCGCTGTCAAGTTTTACCATTGATGATGACTCAATCTGTGTCTTTCCACCGTGTTCGTTGACCTCACCGATTACCTGAACGGCATCGTCAAGCTCGACTTCAGGATATGCCCTTTCACCGGCCTTGTCAAAGGCGGCAATTTCGGTTGTTCCGCTCTCATCACTTATGATGAAGATAGTAGGGCCTGAAGTCTGCTGAATTTGCTGCACCATACCATCAATTCTAACCATTTTACCCTTCTTCTCTTCAAGCTCACCAATTAGAGTACGTGGAACTGACTTGGTAAGCCTTTTGAGGTTATATGTTTCAACGTAAGCAGGAGCAAAATCGATTTTTCCTTCCCTTGACTTGATTGATGTTACAAACACGACAATTTCTTCACCCACATTATATTCGGAGACATCTCCCCTCATGAGACCCCAAACGTTATTGTTGAGTGAAACGAATGCACCATATCTTTCAATCCTTGTGATTTTACCCTTATATAACTTGTCCCTGTCTATATCCTTCATTTTGCACAGGGAATCCAATACATAAACGTCACGAACCTGTTTTCGGCGTGCTTCATATTCATCATGCTTTGCCTTTTCCGCCTTTCTTTTCTCACCACATTCATGACATAAATCATATTTCTCATCTAAAATTTTTCCACAGTCACGGCAAACGTTTATTTGACCTGTTCCATGACAATGAGGGCATTCTTCATATACTTCCACCTGTCCCTTACCGTTACATGCTTCACATGGAATATCTTCTTCTCCTCCAAGGTCAAATTTGTCACGTGCCTTGCTGTTGACTCCTTTAAAATGATTTCCTATATCAAAAACATCATCTTCATAGCCTGTTCCTCCACAGGCTTCACATTCCTTATAGTCCACTACAACTGAACCTATTCCATTACATTTTGGACATTTTGTTTTCATTAAATCACCTATGTTATCGTGAATAAATTCGGATTCTCACTTATAATCTCATTTCTTTCATTCTGGATTCTTACCGCATCGGCCATTAAATCATTGGCCTCTGTTCCGTGAGTTGATCCGGTATAATTATAATACATTCCCAAATAGTATATTGACTCTTTAAGCTCCTCTACGGCTTTTAATTTGTATTCCAATTCCTTTCTTGTTGTGTCAATGTAGTTTTTGTGAACCTCATGGAGATCCTTATTATATTTTTCCTTGATTCTTGAAAGCTTATTTAAACTGTTATTATAGTTATCTCCAGCAGACTGAGCCTTCTGGCTGGCCTCATCAAAGGACCGCTCATTCAATAATTCAACGGATTCATTGTAATCTATATCCCCTTGATGAATGCTATCACTGATTTGTGGCATTGATTGATTAATATTTTCTACAGAACTGTCAATATAAACGACAGCGACAGAAATCAAAAGTAAAACTACAATAAAAATTATCAATTTAATATAATTAGACACGTATTAAATTATATAAAAAGATATTATTAAAAGTTATTATGAAAAAAAGAAGAAAGTTTAAAAAAAATATTTTTAAACTTATTCACTGGACCATAGTCCGTGTAGGTTACAGAATGCTAATGCTTTTACATCATCAGTTGAGTTTACTGTAAAAGTTGCTTCTGCAACATCTCCTGGTTTGAAGCATTTTGCATATTGTTCAGCGCCTGCTTCAACGATGACAAATTCAATGTAATGGTCATCATCCATTGGGTGAGCTGCTTCACCGACTTTTACGGTTACTTTGTCACCATCGATTTCAACTACGGGTTTGTGTTTTGGAGCTTTTTCTCCTTCGGTTTGGACTGGGAATTCAAGCATGTGGTCTGAGCATACTTTTCCGTCGCCTTCAGACAATACTTGAATGATGCTTCCGCAGTCATCACATTTTAAAATTTTTGCCATAATAAAACATCTCCTAATATTTAGGTTAAAGATATTTTATCCATCAAAGTATTTATTACTATTGATTATTTTCATAATAATTTTGTATTGCCGCTTGAAGTCCGTCAGCTGCAAGGTTGGAACAGTGCATCTTGATTGGTGGAAGACCATCCAATTCCTCTGCAACATCATTACGGGAGATTTCCAATGCCTCTTCAAGAGTTTTACCAACTGCAATTTCAGTAATCATACTGCTTGTTGCAATTGCGGCTCCACAACCGAAAGTCTGAAAAGAAATGTCCTGGATGACATTGTCCTCAACTTTAATGTATATTGTCATAAGGTCACCACAGGTCGGATTACCAACGGTTCCCACTCCATTTGCATCTTCCATCATTCTGCAGTTTCTTGGATTTGCGAAATGATCCATAACTTTTTCTGAATAATCCATTTTAACACTTCCTACATCCGTCTTCATGTTTTTTACACATTATATTGTCATAATCTAGTTCCTGATTCCATAATGGTGACATCTGCCTTAGCCTTTTAACGGCTTCCGCTATGGTATTTACGAATTCATCAACATCGAAAGTATCACTTTCAGGTGCTAGTGATATCCTAAGTGATCCGTGAACATCAACAGGATCAAGTCCTAAAGCGGTAAGTACCGGTGATGCCTCCAAGGTATTTGAGGAACAGGCGGAACCGGTTGAAGCCTGATAACCTTTAGCATCAAGCAACAGAATTAAGGATTCACCTTCAATAGCTTTGAAGCGGAAGTTAACAAGGTTAGGCAATCTGTTTTCAAGACCACCGTTCAGATATGCTTCAGGAATGGTGGACAATACCTTGTCAATGAGTTCATCACGAATTGAGGATAGTTTTTTGTAATGTTCATCCAATTTGGCAGCTGCAATTTCACATGCCTTACCAAATCCGACAATTCCTGGAACGTTTTCAGTTCCTCCCCTAATTCCTTTTTCCTGACCACCACCATGAATGAGTGGCACGACACGAGTTCCTTTTTTAATGTAAAGTGCTCCAACACCTTTTGGACCATTGATTTTATGTGAAGACAATGAGAGCAAATCGATGTTTAATTTCTCAACATCCACTTCAATTTTACCGAAACTCTGTACAGCATCAACATGGAATTTGATTCCTTTTTCACGTGCAATTTTACCGATTTCCCCGATAGGCTGAATGGTTCCGATTTCATTGTTAGCATGCATTACAGTAATCAATATGGTTTCATCGGTGATTGCCTCTTTTAAATCTTCGATTTCAATTACACCATCCTCATTGACTGGCAGGTAGGTTACCTTAAAATCAAGTGATTCTAAAAATCCCAATGTATTTTTAACTGCAGGGTGTTCAATATTGGTGGTAATAATATGTTTGCCCTTTTTAGCTAATTTGAATGCAATACCCTTAATGGCAAGATTATCAGATTCTGACCCTCCGCTTGTAAAGATTATTTCATCCGGTTTTGCATTAATTGCATCCGCCACTCTTTGACGAGCTAGATTTAATGCCTTTTTAGATTCACGGCCAATTCCATAAAGAGTTGACGGATTACCGAACTCCTCAATGAAATATGGTTCCATTTCTTTGTAAACTTCTTGGCTAACTTGAGTAGTTGCTGAGTTATCTAAATACATTTTTATCTCCCAATTGTCTTTTAATTTTAAATATAAAAATTAGATAGTAATTAGATACTATCTAAAGCTTGACTTAAATCTTCAATCAAATCATCCACATCTTCAAGTCCGATGGACAATCTGATGAAGTCAGGTGTTACACCTGTTGCTTCCTGTTCTTCCGGAGTCAACTGCTGGTGTGTTGTACTTGCAGGATGTATTGCCAAACTTTTTGCATCACCGATGTTTGCAAGTATTGAGAACAGTTCAAGTTTTTCAATTACCTTTCTTCCAGCTTCCTCTCCTCCTTCAACACCGAAACCTAAGATTCCTGCAAAGTGGTCTTTGAGGTATTTCTTATTGGTTTCATAGGTTGGGTGGGATTCGAGTCCAGGATAGTTTACCCATTTAACTTTTGGGTGTGATTCCAGGAACTTTGCAACCTTCAATGCATTTTCGGAGTGTCTTTTGACACGTACATCAAGGCTTTCAAGTCCTTGTAGGAATAGGAAACTGTGTACTGGTGCCAGAGTCGCTCCAATATCTCTTAAAAGTCTTGCTCTGATTCTTAATGTGAATGCAAGGTTTCCAAGTTCAGGCACATCTCCGAATGTGTCCCAAAATACCAGTCCATGGTAACTTGGATCAGGTTTTGTGAAGTTTGGGAACTTTCCGTTTCCCCAGTTGAATTTACCTGAATCAACAATGTATCCTCCGATTGCTGTACCATGTCCTCCCACATATTTTGTTGCTGATGACGCAATGACATCTGCACCATGCTCGAGAGGTCTTACAAGTCCGACACCGACGGTGTTGTCCACAATCAATGGTATGTCATGAGAGTGTGCAATTTCAGAGAGTGCCTCAAAGTCTGGTACGTCGAGTTTTGGATTTCCGATTGATTCAACATATATTGCTTTGGTTTTATCGTCAATAGCCGCTTCAAATGCTTCAAGGTCCTGTGAGTCCACAAACTTGACCTCACGTGCAAGATCCTTAAATGTGTAGTTGAAGAGCTGATATGTTCCTCCATAAAGGTTGTCTGCAGATACAATATTGTCTCCAGGTTCAGTTACATTCAAAATTGCATATGTAATAGCCGCAAGACCACTTGATGTTGAAATTCCTGAGTTACCGCCTTCGATAGCAGCAATTCTTGCTTCAAATACATCACTGGTAGGGTTTGTGAGTCTGGAATATATTTGTCCAAACTCTTGAAGGGCGAATCTCCTTGCAGCTTCATCTGAGTCTTTAAATACATATGAAGTAGTCTGATAAATTGGTACTGCTTGAGCACCGGTTGCTGGATCAGGACTTTGTCCTGCACGAACACCTAGTGTTGCTAATCCGTAATTCTTATTATTTGTCATTTTATAATCACCTTTATTATTGAATTTAGTAAATATATCACGTGTTATATTACTATATAACAATAGTTATTTTTTATATATAAATGTTTTGGTCTACCCAAAAATAAAATATAACATTGAGATAAAACACTGTTATACAAATATAACATAAGTTATAATAGTATATAAACATTGTTATATTTTCTTGAAAATAATGAAAAAACGGTTGAAAAATATCAAATTATATTACATCACTTTGAATCTCTAAAAAAAATAATAAGAGAGTAAACTCTCCTAATATATACGATTAAAAGTGGTATTGGACTTGGAGATATCCTTATAGCTTGGAACTTCCATGCCACTTCTATTGTACAAATCAACCAACCGGTTGAATCTTGACTGAAATTCATCATTGTTGCTGCGGGACATGAACGGGAGAGTGAACTTCAAAAGAAAATCATCAATGGTGAACTTTTTACCCATTTCAATCTTTCTAGTCAAATCGTCCAGCAATGCGTCACCGTCATTTTTTCTTGATGAAGAAAATGTAATGCTGATATTCTCATCACCAGGAACTTCAATATCCCTGATTTCAATATGGGGTTCACACACTATATGTGCAACGACATATTGTCCGAAGGATTCTTGCAGGAACTTACAGACCTCATATATGTTCTCAACTTCATCTTCACAAGGCATTTCACGCTGTACCTTAAAAAATCCTGCTCCCCCTCCAATGAACTTCAATATGATGCCTCCTAATTTTTCCTTGTGTGGAAATTCAACATCATTATCTATTTCAAAAGGTGAGTACACCCCACAAACCTTACCGAACATTACCTCATAGTATAGCCGGTCTTCCAAATCTTTTACTTCATAGTTTTCCTTTTCATATTTAAACATACAATCACTCCAATCAATCAAAATCAAATTCCTCTATTAGTTGCCTGTAATGGTGAAGCTTTTCATAAAAGACATCCCTATCCTTGTAGCCCCTGTAGGGAAGAAGCATATGTTCGATTGAATCATGAATTGTGAACTCCTCATGATTTTTAAGTTTGGTTTCCAATCTGTCGATTATTTCCTCACCATCATCCACATCCAAACAGCTGAAAAACATCGTAATTTCCCTGCCATTTTTTTCCACATCAAAATCCAGATTCTTAAAAGGGGCACATGGAATATAAGCACTTATGGGACGTTTGAATTTATCAGCCAAAAAAGTGCAAACTTTCGTAATAGACTGAAAATCATCCTGAGTAACTTCCCCTTCAATGCTTTTCAAGTAAACCACGTCAGAATCTTCAAACATCAAAACAACACCGTTGTCATCATCATCTTGCGGAAGTTCAATGTCCTGTCTGATCTGGAAAACTCTGCGGTCCTTGAATATTGTCTGCACAATTACACAATACCAGTTTAAATCATCAGGATTGGAATTCAGCAAGCGTCTTTCATTTTCACTTAATCTTTGATTAGAATATATGCCAAACATTATTTTTCCTCCAATTTTTGAAAAATACAAAATCCCTTAAATCAAGTATTTTCTAAAAATTTTATTTTGCAATATTCAATTAGATTAAAAAAGAATATAAATCTTTCTATATGAGTCTAAAACAATATTTAGGTCGGTTTAGAAAAAAATAAGCTCAAATCAATATTGTTTTTAGTTTGTTAAATTTGTTAAAAATATATTACATTAACAATTAAAAAATGTAAAAAAACAGCAAAAAAATAATAAAAAAAAGAAGAGAAATTAATTCCCTTAATCGTTGATTTCGTATCCTAAAGCCTGTAAACTATCACGGATTTTATCGGATAAGTCATATTGCTTGTTGGCTCTTAGCTCTGATCTGACTTCACCAATCAAGTCAAGCAAGTCATCTGAACCTGCATTAACTTCCTGAATTTCAAAGCTAACACCAAAAATATGTGCCGCATCATCAAGAAATGCCTTGATGGCAATCTTATCCTGATCGGATAAATTATCCAAATCGTTTTTGGTGTCATTGATTAATCCAAAGATTGCCGCAATAGCCTTTGGAGTATTGAAGTCATCATCCATACTGTTGAAGAATTCTTCCTTATGAGGTGCCAATACATCTGATTCGTATTTTTCCTCATCAACATCAACATCTAAAAGCTCGTAATATTTCCTGATTCTGTCCAGGCTTTTTTCAGACTGGTGAAGTGAATCTTTTGAAAAGTCAATAGGGCTTCTGTAATGAGTTGACAATACAAAGAATCTGAAAGTTTCAGCATCCCAATCCTCAAGCAGTTCACGGATTGTAATGAAGTTATGAAGGGATTTTGACATCTTTTCCCCGTTAACATTTAAAAATCCAGTGTGCAACCAGAATTTGACCATTGGAGCTTTTCCTGATACCGCTTCCATCTGAGTAATTTCCGCTTCGTGGTGAGGGAATATCAAATCCAAACCTCCACCGTGGGCATCATACTGAGGTCCGAAGTAGTATTCGGTTATTGCAGTATCTTCTATGTGCCATCCAGGCCTTCCGTCTCCCCATGGAGATGGCCATGTAGGTTCATCTACACCTTCACGTTTTTTCCAAAGCGCAAAGTCCTGTGGATTTTTCTTTGTTGTATCGGCCAAGTCCCTGTGGGATTCAAGCTCTTCAATGTTTCTGTTTGATAGCTTACCGAATTCAGGGAATTTGTCTATTTCAAAGTAAACTCCATCTTCGGTTTCATAAGCAAAACCTTTATCTATTAATCTTTGAATTTGGTCCAATATTTCATCAACATGGTCGGTTGCTCTTGCAAATAAATTAACGCCATTGACATTTAATTTATGCATGTCCTCCTGATAACGTTTTTCATACTTGCGAGCCAGATCATGTGCGGGAATTCCGCTTTCCTTTGACCTGTTGATAATCTTATCATCAATATCTGTAATGTTTTGGATATAAAATACAGCATACCCCTTATATTCCAGATATCTTTTTATGGTATCAAAAGAAATGTATGTCCTTCCATGTCCAATGTGTGCATCATCATATACAGTTGGACCACATACGAATAAATTAACTCTGTTATTATTAATAGTCACAAAATTCTCTTTACTACGAGTTAAAGTTGAATAAACGTCCATAAATAAAAACCTCGAAAAAAAGTAATTAAAAAGGCAAGTGAGGGACTTGAACCCCCGTATTATGGTCTGCAGCCACACACCTAGCCACTCGGTAAACTTGCCACTAAAATTAAAAGTATAATAAAATATTGGTCATTTATAGTTTAAATACTTTACTATTTTTTCCAATATTTTACTATTCCGCTTCGGAACCCAAACATGATTGACAATCATCTCCAAGGTCAGACTTATCAATATTAAGCTGTTCTAAAACATCAACTGTTCTGACATTTTTACAGATTGCACAGGTTCTCGGAATCAAATCAGCTTTGGTAGCTTCCCCTTCAGATAATTGACGAGCAAACTCATGTATCATTGCCCTAACATCATCATCAAGTTTTATTCCGCTTCCACGTTTATCAGTGATGTACTGAGAAACAGCAGGCTGAGTTATATCCATAAGTTCAGAAACATCTTTCTGTTTCATACCCAAGTTTAATAGTTCTTTTGCTAATTCTGATCTAATAGCAGGTATAACATACCAAACTACAATTTCACAAGGTGGTTTCATTTTTTATCACCATCACGTCCTAATAGACCTCCAAAACGAAGTTCATCTTCAATTTGGTCATCTGTCAAACATATTCCATTCTTATCAAGAAGAATTTCAATAAGTTTTTCATTGTCTTCAATTTGTTTTTCTAAACGTCTTATTGCTGCTGCAACAGGGTCCGGCAATTTATTATGTTCTAAATCAACAACATGACTTTGATTTTTACATCTAACAATTCTTCCAGGAACTCCTACACAAGTTGATTCAGGAGGGACATCCTTAAGCACAACGGCACCGGTACCAATTTTAGAGTATTCACCAATTGTGATATTACCCATAACTTTAGCGCCTGCGCCAATGACAACACCCTTTTCAACGGTCGGATGTCTTTTGACTTTTTTGGTTGTTGTACCTCCAAGGATCACTCCCTGATAAATCAATACATCATCGCCGACAATGGCGGTTTCTCCAATAACAATACCCATACCATGGTCGATGAATACCCTATCACCCAATTGGGCTCCGGGATGTATTTCAATACCTGTGAGAAAACGACTAATAGTTGAAAGTAAACGAGCAAAAAACTTCAAAGAATGATTCCATAAGTAATGATTTATTCTATGAAATACAATGGCATAAAACCCAGGATAACAAAAGAAAACTTCAATTGTTGACCTTAAAGCAGGATCCTTTTCTTTGATAGTGTTTATCTCATTTTTCAACCTACTAATCATACTCATTTAATCACCAGTGTTATATAGTAATTATATAACACTATGTATATATAATTATTCTTAATCAAATAACCAGTCAACAGAGAGATATCTCTCACCGTTATCAGGCAATATTGCAATTATCCTTTTACCTTTATTTTCTTCTTTTTTAGCTAATTCCAAGGCCGCCCAAGTTGCTGCACCTGATGAGATACCGGAAAAAATACCTTCCTTAGTTGCAAGTGCAATTAATGTATTGCCCGCATCCTCATTTTCGACAGGAATAATCTCATCAATGACGTCAGCATCATAGATTGATGGAACAAATCCTGCACCGATACCCTGGATTTTGTGAGGTCCTTTTTCACCTTTTGCCAATGTTTGGGAATCTTTCGGTTCAACTGCCACTATTTTAACATCAGGAACAGCTTCCTTCAAAACCTTACCGATTCCTGTAATGGTTCCTCCGGTTCCAACACCCGCAATAACTATATCCACATTACCATCAGTATCCCTCAATATTTCCTGAGCGGTGGTTTCTGCATGGATTTTTACATTTGCAGGGTTGTCGAATTGCCCTAAAATGATTGCATCATCAGTTGTTTCTTCTAGTTCTTTTGCCTTTGCAATAGCTCCACCCATTCCATCAGCACCAGGAGTCAATACCAGTTCGGCTCCAAGAACACTTAGGAATTTTCTTCTTTCAACGGACATTGTTTCAGGCATGGTCAAGATTAACCTGTAGCCTTTTGCGGCTGATGCAAATGCAAGTCCAATTCCGGTGTTTCCACTGGTCGGTTCGATGATAACGGAATTTTCGTTTAATAAACCTTTTTCTTCTGCATCTTCGATCATTGCTACTGCAACTCTATCTTTTACACTTCCGGTTGGGTTGAATGATTCGATTTTTACATCCACTTCAGCCTCTAAACCTTCAGTCAAATTATTTAATCTTACGATTGGAGTGTTTCCAATAGCATCGGTAATGCTATCAAGTACTCCTCTTTTTAATTCTGGAATATTTGCCATGATTTTTTCTCCTTATTATTTAATTTGTTTTTAGGCATATTTAAAGGGGTTAATTTTAAAGTTAAAATAACATATGTTATAATAACTATTGTTATATAACAATGTTTTTATTTATAAATGTTTTGGTATCCTAAAAACTCATAATACCAATACCAAAAAAGAAAAAAAATTGGAATAAAATTATTCCAATACCTTAAGCGTGTCAACCATATCCAATTTCCGGATCTTGAAATAGAAATACAGATTTACAGCAACTGACACAACAAATATTAAAAAATATTATTGGCAAAAGATTCCCAATCATCTTAAACTGGTCAATCATATTTTGATATGCTGCTACACTGGAATGGTCATGTCTTATAGAATTTAACATGATTTCCTATATCCAATCTTAAATTAGAATTTTGAGATCTCATTAAACCACCATAATTCAATCAAATCTCCTTAAAATAATTAATTAAACATTTTCACCAAAATAATCACAAATTTCTGTGCATGGGCAAACTTCACACTGAGGAGATGTTGGTTTGCAGATGTTTTGACCAAACTGAACCATCAAATCATTCAATTTAATCCACAAATCCTTTGGAGCAATTTTACACAATTCAACTTCAGTATCATCAGGATTTTTAGTATCAACCAGTCCCAGACGGTTGGAAATCCTGTGAACATGAGTGTCAACAGGAATAGCCGGAAGCTCAAAGGCAAAAACCATGACGCAATTTGCAGTCTTTCTGCCTACACCCGGAAGCTTAATCATTTCCTCAACGGTATCAGGCACCTCACCACCATACTGGTCAATTAAGATTCGTGAAACCTCCTGAATACGGGAAGCCTTAACATTATAAAAACCAGCAGGTTTGATGAGCTTTTTTACATCCTCAATCGGGGCATCAACAACTGCATAAATATCAGGATACTTGTCAAAGAGATTGTTGGCTGCCTGATCGGTATTTTCATCCCTGGTTCTTTGGGACAGTATTGTCCTAATCAGCACCTTGTAAGGGTCATGGTCATGAAAGACCCTGATTGTAAAAACACTTTCCAACTCTTCAATCAGCTTAATTACACGTTCTTCCTTATTCATCTTCTAGCTCCAATTCAAATCCAAGTTCGCTCATCGCTTCAATAAAATTAGGGAAGGACACATCAAATACTTCCCCATTTGTTATCTTAATGTCATGTTTAAGGCCGATAAGACTAAATGCCATAGACAACCTGTGATCGCCATGGGAATCCACAGTACCTGATGTTACACCACCAGTGATGCTCATTCCATCTTCTTTTTCTATGAGTTTACATCCCAATTTTTCCAATTCACGGCAAGTGGTATCAATCCTGTCGGTTTCCTTAACCCTTGCATGGGCAACACCAGTGATATTTGTAGTTCCTTCAGCCATTGCTGCCAAAACCGCAACTGTAATCAATAAATCCGGTGCATTTGACAAGTCAACATCAATGGCCTTGAGATTACCTTCTGATGCAATTTCAACGTAGTCATCTCCACGAACAATTGTAGCACCCATTTTCTGCAGAATATCCAAAATGACCTTATCACCCTGTTTTGAATCACGGAACAGATTCCTGATTTTGGCCTGTCCCCCATTAATTGCTATCAATGCCAACAGATATGAAGCGGAGGAATAATCTCCTTCAACAGTATAATCACATGCATCATAATTCTGTTTTAAAATCTTAAACTCATCAATTCGGCAACTCTGATGTGTCTTATCACAGGACTCATGCTTCAAATAATAACCTTTCAGCACCTTGACTCCAAATTTCCTCATGATGTCCAAAGTCATATTAACATAAGGCTTTGATTTGAATTCCGGCAAGACATATAATGTAACACCCTTATCGGACAATGGTGAAGATATAATGATTGATGAGATGAACTGTGAACTCACATTTCCCATAATGTTTGTTTCCCCACCAGAATAACCCGTTTTAATCAATATTGGTGCTTTTTCATTATCCTTCAATGATTCCGTTTCCACACCCAAAGGTATTAAAGCGTCCATTAAAAGCCCCATTGGACGGGTTTGAAGAGAATCATCACCTGTTAAAATTACCTCATTGTCAGACAATGCGGAAACACTGGTCATCAGTCTCAATGTTGTTCCTGAGTTTGCAAGATCAATCGGACCATCGCAGGAGTTATGCAACTTACCTCCGGTTCCAATTACCTCAAGATAATCATCAGTTCTATTGATTTTAGCACCTAACGCTTCACATACCCTAATTGATGCCAAGGTATCTTCTGAAAATAGCATATCATATAATTTTGATGTTCCATTAGCCAAACTGGCTAGAATTACTGCTCTGTGAGAATAGCTTTTAGACGGTGGCGCCTTAACAACCCCACCGATTTCTGAAATATTTTTTACCTTAAGAATCATTTTATCCTACCAAAGATTATGACTTATCCTTTCTCTTCTAACTTTTATGTAATAAGATTTAAATTCCTTAGTTAATTAAATTTATGGAAATTAAAAAATTCAACACTTAAATATTTTCAAAAAGAATATAATATCATGACTTTCATGAACGATGATGCAAATATAAAACAGTTTCAACTGCTTAAATTCATTAATGAAAACTGCAGTGATGACCATGTGATTTCAAAAATTTCAATCGTGCTTCGCAGGGACAAAATCGAAGCTCCGTATTATATGGTAACAAAAATCAAACTCTCATCATGCATTGACAGACCGGAAAATGGACTCATTCATGCAATGGATGTTTTTAACCATCTCAGAAGATACAATCTAACCGAAGACAACTACAATGAAATCAAATCATTGATTAAGAATTCATCCGAAGACGATCTTGTGAAAATCACTGAAAGCGACAATCAGCTTAAAATGACATTGATGTCAAAAAATGAGGATGAAAACAGAGTTATATTCAAAAACTACAAGGAAATATTCGACAAGATTGATAATCTGATTGACTGAAGAACATGCCACATTATCATCAAATATTTTTTAAATATAAAACAAATAATTAATTATGAAAGAATTTGACAAAATGCTGGCAGGACTTGAATACTGCTATGACGATGAAGAAATCTCACTGATGAAACTAGATGCAATTGAAAATGCCAACATATTCAATTCTCTTCCCGAAGATGATTTGGACAAACAGCATGAGGTTTTAAGTGAAATTTTAGGTTCAATTGGTGAAAAGGTTTGGATTGCCAAACGATTCTGCTTTGATAACGGAAAAAACATTTTCATTGGAAACAATTTTACAGGAAACTTTAACCTGACCATTCTTGACATTAATGAAGTCCATATCGGAGACAATGTCATGATCGGTCCAAACACCACCATCACAACTGTCGGCCATCCATTATCCCCCAAAAAAAGAAGACAACATCTAGGACAAGCAAGCGAAATAAGAATCGGCAACGATGTTTGGCTGGGAGCCAACGTTGTGATTTTACCTGGAGTTACTATAGGAAACAATGTCGTCGTTGGTGCCGGTGCGGTGGTTACAAAGGACATTCCAGACAATAGCCTGGCCGTTGGAGTTCCGGCAAAGGTGATAAGGGAAATTGAAAATGATTTGGAATAAAATGAAGATGAGATAATGATAAAGAAGTGATGAAGGAATCTAATTTTAAAAACAACCTATGAAAACCAACATTAAATTCCTAAAATGAACTGAAAAAAAACTTTTTCTCATCTCCACTTACTAATTATCTAACTAGTCATATATATAGTTTTAATAAGCAAATAACAATATTTACTTGAGTTTAAATAAAAACAAAGCCATTACAATATTGCTTTAAGATAATAAAAAACAATATAAACATTTAAATAATTGTCATAACAACTTATACACATAGAGTTCATGGTGATGAAAATGAGTGAAGACATCAAAAAGGATTTGGCTCAAGCAAAAAAGAACTATCAAAGCAAAAATTATGTGGATGCAAAAGAGACATATGAAAAAGTCTACGATGAAAAGCCAGAGGCATTTACAATCTGGGACAAGCGATTCTACAGCTGGGCATTATACCAATTATACGTTAAGACTCCTGAAGATGAAACAGATTTGTTCGAAGCTGTGGATCTAATTACAGAACTGGTGCCGCAAGAAGACCACTCTAAAAAAGACGGAGTATGTGCATATACAATGTCCATGATGAAACTCATGGATTACCTGTACAAGAAAAATGATTATGCAAACCTCCTGGTATGGGCGGACAGATTAAATCCCAACTTTTTAAGTACAAAAACATCAAAATTCACCACTGCTGACGGCCGTGAAGTTACAATGGCCTCAAACAGGGAAAAATATTACAACTGGGTTTCAAAATCATATTATGAAGTTGAAGACTTTGATGAATGCCTTGAAATTTCCAAAAGGGCACTTGAGGAACTTACAAACTTCACCAACAACAGCGACATCTGGTTTAAATGGAGAATTGCAAGGTCATTAAGGGAAATCGGAGAATATGATGAAGCAATATCATGCCTCAAAGACATATTCAAAACCAAAAAAGACTGGTATATCCAATGGGAAATTGCTGAAAACTACTTCTTCAATGGAGACAATGAAAAATCACTCGAATATGCAATATCCGCTGCTTTAAGCCGTGGCGACAGTGACAAAAAAATCAAATTGTATTCCCTTCTTGAGGATCTTCTTGAAGATGACTATCCGGAAATTGCCCTCAAACATTCCTACCTAATCTATTCAATCAGACTGCATAACGAATGGGGAATTGAAGATGATTTGGAAGAAAAAATCTCCTCTGCAGGTTTTGACATGGAAAATACAGAATACTGGAAAATTGAAAAGGAACTTAAAAGTTTCTGGAAGGAAATGAAATTCAAAACCCAACAGCCAAACTACGGAACCATTAAACGTATAATGCCTCATGGAAAAACAGGATTCATCAAACGTGACGATGGTGAAGACTTCTTCTTTAACGGCTTTGAGTTTAAGGGAGATCCAAATAAATATAGGGAAGGAATTAAAGTTAGCTTCTATCTCGAGGAAGGATATGACAAAAAGAAAGATGAAGTTAAAATGAATGCAGTAAACATTTACAACATTTAAATTTAAAAAAAAAGAGAATTTGTGAAGTAATTATCTAATTACTTCCACGATCATATCTAAGTTTTCGGATTGTAGGATGTCAACCTTTTTACCGGATGCTCCAACAATCTCCTTTTTAATATTCAACATATCTTCAGGAACTACAATATCACCGATTGCAAGTTCATGATTCTCATCCAAAACGGAACCGATTTCATCAATATCAGTGGATTTTAAGTATCCGATGATTTTACCGGCATCGCCTTTGAATGTTGGTCCGATTTGTGACATGTCAGGTTCAACTTCAATGATTTTTTCATGAACTTCAGGTTTTCCTGAGCTGATATTCAAATCATTAATCTTCAATGTACCTTTGATGTCTGAATCAAACTGATTGAATACATCAACCAAATCATCATCTGAAGTGTATACGTTCACTTCTGCAAGTTCTGCATTCAATGGGATTTTGGATGCTGACTTGAACCTTCTGACCTCATCAATCAGCTCAACGGTTGTTTCACCTTTGGTTTCCATCTCTTCACTGATAAGCTCTTCATACACTTCAGGCCATAGTGTGGTATGGATTGATTCATCTGAGAAGTATTGGTATACCTCTTCTGTAAAGAACGGTGCGATTGGAGCAAGCAATTTTAAAGAAGTCTCCACTACTGTCCTTAAGGTATATTTAGCTGCACGTCTTGACTCATCTGAAACATCGGTGTACAATCTGTATTTTACAGCTTCAATGTACTCGTCACAGAAATCGTGCCAGAAGAACCTTTCGATTGGAGTGATTGTTTGAGCAAAGTTGTATTCTGCAAATGCGTTGTCAACTGTTTTGTTCAAGTTGTTCAATTTTGACAAAATCCAATGGTCCAATGGTCCGAGATTGTCCTTAACCTCTTCATAGCTTACCTCTTCATCAAAGATTTGCATGCTTATGAATCTGAAAGCGTTCCAGAATTTTCTTAAGAAACGGTATCCGTGCTTGATGTCTTTCCAGTCAAATATTACGTCAGAACCAGGTACGCTGTTTGCAGCCCATGTTCTTAAAGGATCTGCACCATACTTTTCGATTACCTCTTCAGGTCCGACAACAAATTCAGGTCTTGA
Organism: uncultured Methanobrevibacter sp.; assembly: GCF_902788255.1. Taxonomy (NCBI): domain Archaea; kingdom Methanobacteriati; phylum Methanobacteriota; class Methanobacteria; order Methanobacteriales; family Methanobacteriaceae; genus Methanobrevibacter; species uncultured Methanobrevibacter sp. Next base: position 17,199 of record NZ_CADAJR010000006.1, on the reverse strand, counting down.
CTTGGACATCTTGTTTCCGTCTTCCCCGAATACCATACCGTTGATTACAATATCGTCAAACGGTTTTTGACCGGTTAATGCTATACATCTAAGTGTGGTGTAGAATGCCCATGTACGGATGATGTCGTGTCCTTGCGGACGGATATTTGATGGGAAATGATTAATGTAATCCTCATCAGGCCATCCTGCAATTGATAGAGGTGAAATTGATGAGTCCATCCAGGTATCCAGCACGTCCACTTCGCCAATGAATTCTTCACAGCCACATTCACATGCATGTTTAGGCTTATCGACAGTTGGATCGATTGGCAGGTCTTCCACATCAGGCAAAATCACTTTACCGCAGTCCTTACAGTACCATACAGGTATCGGTGTTGCAAATATCCTTTGTCTTGATATACACCAGTCCCATTCCATTGAATCCGCCCAGTTGACCATACGGGATTTCATGTGTTCAGGCACCCATTTCATCTCATCAGCTGCAGTTTTGGTCTTTTCGATTAAATCACGTACCGCTACAAACCACTGCTCTTTTAAAAGAATTTCAACAGGAGTCTTACATCTCCAGCACTGACCGACATTTTGGTCGACCTGTTCCTGTTTTAAGAGGTATCCTTCTTCATCCAGGTCTTCGATTGTCTGTTTTTTACAGGATTGCAGGTCCATTCCTTCATATCTTCCGGCAGCTGCGGTCAAGAGTCCTGCATCATCCATGACATCAATGACTTCAAGGTCATACTTTTGAACCCAGCTTACGTCAGTCTTGTCCCCAAAAGTACAAATCATTACTGCACCTGTACCGAATTCTGGGTCAACCTCTTCATCTGCAATGATTTTAACCTTCTGATGTGATAGAGGAACTTCAACGTATTTTCCTAAAAGATGAGCGTATCTTTCATCTTCAGGATGGATTACAACGGCCACACATGCAGACATGAGTTCTGGCCTTGTTGTTGCAATCAGAATTCCTTCCTCTTTAGGATCAGCCTGTTTACCTGATGCCTGTGATGATGCAATATCATCATATGAATCCTCCACAGCAGGAGGGAAATTAACGTAATTCAGGAATGTGATATTGTCTGAGTATTCAACTTCAGCAAATGCAATAGCGGTCTGACAACGAGGACACCAGTTTACAGGGTGTTTTCCCTGATAAATAAGTCCTTCCTCATACATCTTCAAAAAGGAATACTGAGTTTTTCTCATGTACTCAGGAGTCATTGTTACGAACTCACGGGTCCAGTCCTGTGAATAACCCATTGCCCTCATTTGGAATTTCATTTTTGCAATGTTTTCTGTGGTCAAATCCACACATAACTCTCTGAATTTTGCTCTTGAAACATCATTTTTCTTAATTCCATGAGTTTCTTCAACCTTTACTTCAGTTGGAAGACCGTGGCAGTCCCATCCCTGGGTGAACAGCACATCATTACCTTTTTGTCTTCTGTATCTTGCATTCATATCAATGTAAACCCAATTTAAGACATGTCCCAAGTGAATGGAACCTGTTGGGTATGGTGGGGGAGTGTCAATAATGTATCTAGGACGAGAGCCATCTCCAATGTATTTGTAGATGTCTTCATCTTCCCATTTTTGCTCCCATGCTTTTTCTTTTTTAAAGTCATAGTCTTTAGGAATTTCTTCTTTTGACATGTATTTTCTCCTAGTTAAAGTAAGTAAAAATAATATTATTAGATATGTCTTTTATTATTTAAAAGATTAATTGAAAATTCAAGAAATCGAGAAATTATATGAAATGAAAACAATTTTAAATTGAATAGTTAACTATATTATATATCAAAATCATAATACTAATATTATAAATCTATAGAGGACTGTTTAAAATGAACTTAATATGGTTTTATGTTGCCATTGTATTGGCTATAAGTGATGTATTGCACACCACACTAATGTGGAAAGTCTTCAATAACTTCTACATTATCCTAGGTGGTTTGATTCAGCAATCTACCCATTCAACATGGCAAACTTGGGTATCCCATGAATTGATGGAAGCAGGATTTCATTTCATAGTTGTATCCATAGTTTTCCTCAATCCGACCATAGGAATTCTTGCAGCTCTCATTCACTTTTTTATAGATGTAACTCACACCATCCTCATAAGGGACATGGGCGAGTTGGAACATAGAGCCCTTCATTTTGTAGTTGAATCTCTATTTTTCATTTTAATATATGGATTATAAATTAATGGAGTTATTAAATGCCAGTTATAACATTCAAATACGAAGATTTAAAAGATTTAGGAATAGATATGGAAAAAGATGAACTGATAGACACTTTACCTATGATGTCAAGTGATATCGAGGATTTCGACGATGAGGAAATCAAGGTCGAATTCTTCCCAAACCGTCCGGACAACCTGTCCGTTGAAGGTGTGGCTAGATCTTTTAAAGGTTTTATCGGTCAGGAAACAGGACTTCCAGACTATAAGGTAGTGCCTTCCAATGAGGAAGTGATTGTTGAAGCGGAAGTTGCCGAAATCAGACCATATATTGCATTTGCAAAAATTGATAATGTTGACTTCACTGGCGATAAATTAAAATACATTATGGATTTCCAGGAAAACCTCCATTGGGTTATCGGAAGAGACAGGAAAAAGGTTGCAATCGGTATCCACAATGCAGATGTTGTTAACGCTCCATTCAAATACATTGCAACTCCAAAAGACGCAAATGCATTTGTTCCATTAGAAAAGGACAGCGAAATGACTCCTGATGAAATCCTAACCGAACATGACAAAGGTAAGGATTACGCTCATTTAATTGAAAACTTTGACAAGTATCCATTAATTCTGGACAAGGACGATCAGGTATTGTCCATGCCACCAATCATCAACGGTGAACTTACCAAAATCAAGGAAGACACCCATAACATCATTGTTGATGTAACCGGTACTGATGAAAGAGCAGTCAACCAGGCTTTAAACATCATCTGTTCATCATTTGCTGAAGTTGGAGGTCAGATAAAAAGTATGGAAGTCAAATATGAAGACAAGACAATCATAAGTCCAGATTTGACCCCTCAAGAGATGAACGTTCATGTTGATACAGCCAATGAATTGATTGGCGGAACCGAATTGACTGCAGAAGACATAAAAGGACTGCTTGAAAAGGCACGTTTCGATGCTGAAATCTTAAACGACAATGAGGTAAAGGCAATCATACCTGCCTACAGGGTAGACATTCTTCATGAAGTCGATATCGTCGAAAACATTGCGGTTCAGTACCACATCAATGCAATTGAAGCTGAACTTCCAAACATCAATACAGTAGCCTATGAAAACAACTGGTTTAGTGCAGAATCAACAATCCGTGAAGTAATGATTGGTATGGGATTCCAGGAAGTAATGAGTCTGATGCTTACCAGTGAGGATGCACACTACACCAAAATGAATCAGGAAGAAAAGCCTCACGTGCAGGTTGCAAAACCAATCACTATCGACAGAACAATGATTAGAACAAGTCTGATCAATAGCCTTATGGAATTTTTAGAGGACAACAAGCATGAGGACTTGCCTCAAAAGATATTTGAAATCGGAGATGTCTTATATCTTGATGAAACAAAAGAAAACAAGACCGTTTCATCCAAAAAATTAGCAGGTTTAATTTGTCACTCAACTGCAAACTTTACTGAAATCAAGTCTGTCGTTACAAGCATATTGTCCAATCTTGGATACAGTATGGAAATCAGTGACAGTGAAAACATGACATTCATTGAAGGAAGAGCTGCCGACGTTGCAGGTGAAGCCTTAAACGGTAGGATTGAAGGTTTCTTTGGTGAGGTATCCCCTGAAGTTATCAGCAATTTCACATTGGAATATCCGGTAATTGCTTTTGAAATTGAATTTATCAACAAATAGATTCTTTTTCAATACCACAATTTTCTCATTTGGGTATCCATATATGAGTAATGGTCAACTGTAGGCGAGGCATCATAATTATTGAAAAGAAATATCAGAATTAGTAGAAATACTATGAAAAGTATTAGAATTATTGTCCATCGCCTCAATTTCTCATCACCACTTGAAAAAAACAAGGTTATTCAATGAGTTTAGCTATACTTTCACCCTTAGGTGTCAGCTTGTATATTCTGTTTTTGCGTTTTTCCTCATTGATGCACTCGGCAACACCACAATCCTTCAGTTCATGCAAAACCTTAGATATATGATTGGATCTTATTCCAATATCATGAGCCAATTCCGTTGGAATTTTATCGGATTTGCTGAGAGATTTTACAGATTTGCTCCTATAAGAAGAGCTCAATATATAGCCATATACCTTTAATACATCATCATCTACCATAATACCACTTCCATTTATTCACACATTATTAATATATTACTCTCCTATAATAGTTAAACTTAATGTTCGATTGCTTCTGGGTCCGTCAAGTTCAACGAAAAACACTGACTGCCAGGTGCCCAAATCAAGTCTGGAATTTCTAATAGGCAGACACTCACTTGATGACAAAAGAAATGATTTCAGATGAGAACGTGCGTTATTGTCAATCCTGTCATGCTCATAGGTGAACTTATCCTGCACCAGATTCTCCAGCATGAACTCAAAATCGCTTAAAAGGCCACTTTCATTTTCATTTACGACAATGGCAGTTGTGGAATGCCTTGAAAAAATTGATATGATTCCGTTGTCTATATCTATTAGATCGTTGATTGCGGAGGTAATGTCGATTATTTCAAAGTTTTTAGAAGTGTTTAATTTTAAAGATTTTTGAATTATCATTAATTAATAATCTGTAAAAAGTATTATAAATAAAAAAAGAAAAAAGGAAAAAGTTAGTTAAAAAATAGAAGAGATCAATTCTCTTCTTAAATTTTTTTTTAAAAAATAATTAATAATATTTGTTTTTTCTCTCCATTGCAGCATAGATTATGAATAATCCTATGATTATGAGAACTATCTGTGGAAATATGGCTGCAATAAGAGCTGGAATTATTCCCAATGTAACAAGTAACCACAACACACCATAAAGCACTATCAAAGCACCGAAGACGATTGCGATTTTATATAACATATCCTTCAATTCAGGAGGAATGAACATGTTCATGATATCACTATAACTCTTTTGTGCCGTCATCAGTTCCAACGATTACCTTATCAACCATCTGTGAGAATATTCCGTTTTCAACAACCCCTGGAATTGAATTCAAATCAATTTCCAAATGGGCAGGTGATTCAATCTCATCAAACTTGGCATCAATGACGAAATTTCCGTTATCGGTGATTACGGGACCATCCTTTCTTTGAGCCATCCTTATCTCACAAGTGGCACCCATATCCTCGAGAGTCTTCATTACCATACGGGACGCATCAGGCAATACTTCTACAGGCACAGGGAATGTTCCGAGTTCATCAACGACTTTGGACTCATCCACAATGACTATGAATTTATCTGCAGCATAATCAACGATTTTTTCCTTGGTATGTGCTGCCCCTCCACCTTTAATCAGGTTGAATTCACTGTCAACCTCGTCTGCACCGTCAACTGAAAGGTCGATGTCATGCTCTTCAAGAGTGGTAATTGGAATGTTCCATTCCTTAGCGATTAACAATGACTGGAAAGATGTTGGAATTCCCATTACTTTTATGCCTTCCTCTTTAATACGCATTCCGACTTTTTCAATGAAAAAATGTGTGGTTGAACCGGTACCGAGACCTAAAACCATTCCATCTTCAACATATTCTGCAGCCTTATACCCTGCATTTTTCTTACTGGAACTATTACTACTGGTATTTTTCATCTTAAATCACAAATCCTAAAGTAAGCTTATTGAGTTTATATCCTTTTTTACATTTACCCTCATGTTTTCCCAGATTGTCCAAAACGATGCACTTGTCGTTTTCGATCAATCCATCAGGGAAACACAAATCGTGAAAATCACATTTTTCATCACAATCTGGAGCATTATATGTAAATGTTGATCCTTCGAAAATATTTTTAGAGGTTGTAAGCAAATCGATTGGTGCCAAATCCACACTTACAGGTATTACTTTACCCTGAGAGTGTATTGGGCAGTTCTGTTCGTTTTCCTTAACTTCCTTAACGACATATTTGCGGTTAGGCTCCAAGTTTCCAATACAGGATGATTTGAATCTACAGTTTTCACACTCATCAGCAGGACCCAGAAATACAAATTCCTGACCTTCTTTCGCTAAATCTTTTCCTATTAATGTAATCATTCAATCACCCCTGTTTTTTGAGCCAATTCATATGCTGCTTCTTTTGAAATTCCATTGTCTCCAAGTATTGTGTATCTTTCAGGCCTGATTTTATGAGCCATCACCAATGCCTCAATAATATCCTCATCACTAATTCCAACTTCTTTGGCAGTAGTTGGAGCCTGTACAGCTTCAAGTGCCCTTTTTATTGCCTTCCAATCACCGCCATGAAGGTACATCATCAGTATGGTACCAATACCACATTGCTCACCATGCAGGGCAGGCTTATCCAAAATCTTATCCAATGCATGTGAAAAGAGATGTTCGGATCCGCTTGCAGGCCTTGATGAACCTGCGATGCTTATTGCCATTCCACCGCTGAAAAGGGATTTCATGACAATTCTTGCGCTGGCCTCCAGGTTCGGCTTGATGTTTGCAACATTATCGGTAATCAGATGAGCTGACATTATTGACAATGCGGCTGCGGATTCACTTATCGGCTCATGCTTTAGCCTGTGGGCCAATTCCCAATCCTTAATTGCAGTAAAGTTTGCAATCAAATCCGCACATCCTGCAGACAACAGTCTGAAAGGAGACTGTGCAATGATTTCGGTATCTGCTATTACCGCTATTGGAGACTGAGCTTTGGCGGAAGTTGAAGTATTAGGATTTTTTATTGAAGCTAAAGGAGATACAATTCCATCATGTGAAGCGGTTGTAGGCATGGATACGAAGTAAACGCCCTGATTGTGTGAAGACAGCTTGGCCACATCAATGACCTTTCCGCCACCAATTCCCAAAACGGTGGTGTCGGGTGTGATTAGTTCTTCGACTTCAGATATTGATTCATAGGTTGCCCTGTCCACTGTTGTAACATCAAATTCAATATCTGCCCTTTCAAGGCTTTCCATCACAGGCATGGCCCCTACATCATAGGTATGCTTGCCTGTAACAATTAAAATCTTTTTATCCAAACGTAGATTCTTACAAATCTCAGCGGTATCCTTTATAATACCCGGATCGATGTAAACTTCACGAGGCATTTGTATTTTCCTATTGCTCATATTATCTCCTAAAAAAAATTATACATTAATATATATGTAAAAAGTAGTTATAAATAACTTTTCTTTAAATAACTTTAATACTTATTAAAAACAGAATATTTAATATTATAAAAATATTTTAGGTGATATGGTGGAAAATTTTGATGAATGGTTTCATGATATTTTAGAACAAGCAGATATAACAGATTCAAGATATCCTATTAAAGGAATGGCAGTTTGGAGACCATACGGTTTTCAGATAAGAAAACATTCCATGAACATTATAAAAAAATTATTGGACAAGGACCATGATGAAGTGCTGTTCCCAATGCTTGTTCCTGAAAGTGAACTTGCAAAAGAGGGAATACATGTTAAGGGATTTGAAGACGAGGTATACTGGGTAACCAAAGGAGGCCAAAGGGACTTGAACGAACACCTTGCACTCAGACCTACCAGTGAAACAGCAATCTATCCTATGTACTCATTATGGATTAGAACCCACATTGACTTGCCAATCAAAATGTATCAAATCGTCAACACTTTCAGATACGAAACAAAACACACCAGACCATTAATAAGGGTCCGTGAAATCACAACATTCAAGGAAGCGCATACAGCTCATGCTACAAAAGAGGAATCAGACGAACAAGTTGAAGACTTCCTTAAAATTTACAAGGAATTCTTTGATGATTTGGGCATTGCATATCTGATTTCCAAAAGACCTGAATGGGACAAGTTCCCAGGTGCAGACTACACCATGGCTTTTGATGTAATCATGCCAAACGGTAAAACACTTCAGATTGGTACAATCCACAATCTAGGTCAAACCTTTGCAAAAACATTTGACATAACCTTTGAGGACAAGGACGGAGAGCACAAACTTGTCTATCAAACCTGTGCAGGAGTATCCGACAGGGTAATCGCATCAGTCATCGGAATGCACGGGGACGATAAAGGATTGCGCCTGCCACCTAAAGTATCACCAAATCAAGTGACAATCATTCCTATATTGTTTAAAAAAGGAAAAGAGGAAGTTCTTGCAAAATGCGCTGAAATCAAGGAGCAACTTGAAGCAAAAGGTCTGAGAGTAAATCTCGATGACCGTGACATCAGACCTGGTAAAAAATTCAATGACTGGGAACTTAAAGGAACACCAATCAAACTTGAATTGGGTCCAAGGGATTTGGAAAACAACATCACAGTTGCCATGCAAAGGGACATTGAAGAGAAAATAGAACTTGCATTGGATGACAATCTCGCTGACAACGTTATTGATTTATTAGAACAATCATCCGAAAGCCTTTCCAAACAATCATGGGACTTCCAGGCGGAACATGTTAAATTCGCAAACACCCTTGAAGAAATTCCTGAACTTGTAGAATCAGGAAATGTAGTCAGATTCTACTGGTGCGGTGAAGAGGAAGTCGGCCATGAAATCGAGGAAAAAACAGGATATGACGTATTGGGTATTCAGGAGGAAGTCTCTGAAGGCAAATGTATAGCCAGCGGAAAGGATGCCAAATACATTGCACTGATAGCTAAAACTTACTAGTGATAATATGGATAACATTTATGCAATAATACCAGTAACACAGTTCAAAAATGCTAAAACTCGATTATCCCCATTCTTATCACCCGATGAAAGGGAAAAACTATTAAAGGTAATGCTTCAGGACGTAACTGATGCCCTGAAAAAACATGTTGACAAAATTTTCATAATCAGCAGGGATGAGGACGTGCTGGATTACGCCAAAAAGCTTAATGTGGACACAATCCTTGAAAATGAAAATTCAAACCTGAACAAGGCATTGACACAGGCAATGAAATACTGCAAGGGAAAGACCAGAAAAATAATGATTGTCCCGTCAGACATCCCGCTAATCGGCAAGACAAATATAAAAATACTGATTGACGCTTCAAAAAATCTGGATTTCATCATTGTTCCGGCCAAAGGGGGAGGAACAAACATGATAATCATGAAGCCTATGGCAATCCATACAAGATATGAAGGTTTCAGCTATAAGGAACATGTGCAGGCCGCCGAAAGGAAAAAATTAAACCCTCAGGTGCATGATTCATTCTTTATGGCATTGGATGTCAATACCGCTGAAGATCTGGGAGAAATCATGATTCATGGTGAAAAAACACACACCAGAAAATACCTTAAAGAGCTTAAGGTGCAGTTTGAACCCTCAAGAGAAATCACAAGAATAAACGTTACAAGAGGATAATATGATTGTGATGAGCATCGCAGGGGTTGACCCGTCTGCAGGAGCAGGGGTTTTTGCAGATTTGAAAACATTCCAGGCAATAGGAGTTTACGGTACGGGCATTGTAACTGCCCTTACTGCACAGAATCCCTATAAATTCTTTTCAACAGAACCTGTGCATTCGGATTACATTTCAGAACAGATTGATGCCGTTCTCGATTCATATGATGTTGAATTCATAAAAACAGGAATGCTCTACTCACCTGAAATAATCAGGTTAGTGTCAAAAAAGATCAAGGAATACAACCTGAAGGCAGTTGTTGATCCTGTTATGGTTGCAACATCCGGAGGAAACCTGACAAAAGAGGACATTGCCGACGCATTCAACAGATATCTTCTTCCAAAATCCATCCTTACCACACCCAACGTTTCTGAAGCAGAAAAGCTAAGCGGAATAAAAATTGAAAATAAGGAGGATGCAGCAAAGGCATCCGAAATGATTAAATGTGACAGCCTGATTACCGGAGGACATCTAGACGGATGGAACACCATCAACATCAACGGCAAAACCACCTTTAAAAAGCAGGAACTTATTGAAACCGATAACCTCCATGGTACCGGCTGCAATCTCTCAGCTGCAATCGTCGCCTACCTTTCAAAAGAAAATGATTTGCACACATCCATTCAAAAGGCACTTGACTATGTCTATGAAGGAATAAAAAACGGAAATCATGGAACATTAATAGCCAAATTATAGTGATAGAATGAGTGAAAAAACAGTTTTATGCGCATGCAGCGGAATGAACCCACGAGGTGAGGTTTCACGTGCAAGCGTCTACGATTTAAGTGTTGAAAACGATGACATTGAATACTGCTGTGTTGTTGCAAGTGGCGGAAACTTCAAGAAATTCATAGATTTGGCCCGTCAAAACACAGTTATTGCAGTCAACGGTTGTGACAACTGCTGTCCCGAAACAATACTGAAAACAAAGGATGCAAGTGTAGAATACAACTTAAATGTTTTCGAATTATTAAAAAAGCATGATATGCAAGCCGAAAATACTGTAAGACTAAATGAAAACGATGAAAAATGCGTTGAAATTGTTAAAAATGAAATATTAAAAATAAAAAAAGAAATTTAAGAAAATTAGTTACAAAACTAATCTCCCATATCCAAATTCTCAACAATGGATTCCTGAAGGGCAATAAACTCCGGAGAGTCTCTTTTTCTTGGCCTTTCAATATCCACTTCAATTATATTTGCTATTCTTCCAGGGTTCCTGTCAAGAATAACAATCTTATCCGCAAGAAATACCGCCTCATCGACATCGTGAGTTACAAAAACGATTGTGTTTTCAAATCTTTTCCAAACCCCTATAAGCTGTTCCTGAAGCTTATGTCTATTTTGCATATCCAATGCAGAAAACGGTTCATCCATGAGCAAGATTGGTGAATGATTAAGCAAAGATCTAATAATTGCAACCCTCTGCTTCATACCACCTGAAAGTTCATGCGGATAGCTATCCTTAAAGTCAATTAAACCGACACTTGTCAAATATCTTTCAGCGGCAGCAATGTTTTCTTCCTTGGAACCCTTCTTTGTCATCTCCAAACCGAAGGTAACATTCTGCAATACAGTAAGCCATGGGAATAGTGAATACTGCTGAAAAATAACTGCCCTGTCACCGGACGGCTTTTCAACAACTTCCCCATTTGCAACGATCTCACCGGAAGTAGGCTGGTCAAGACCAGCAATAAGTCTCAAAAGAGTTGTTTTACCGCATCCGGAAGGACCTAAAAGACAGACCAATTCGCCGTCATCAATGGTTAAATTAATATTTTCCAAAACAGATAATTGATTGGTTTTTTTACTTTTGAATGATTTGTTAATATTTTTTACCTCAATTGACACTATAACACCTACCAGAATATCCTATCTTGTGCTTTGGTAAACACATAATCAAATACAATACCAATTATACCAATATCTAACATACCGACTACAGTTGTACCTGGATCAAATAAACTTGTAGCTGTTAAAATCATATAACCCAAACCACTGCTTGAACCAACCATCTCAGCTGAAATTGTACACATCAATGCAATACCTATTCCAACCTTCAAACCTGAAACGATGTATGGAACTGTTGAAGGCAATATTACCCTTCTTAAAACATTCCAATCACTTGCTCCCAGTGTCTGAGCAGATTCAATTAAAACCTTATCTGTTCTTTTAACTCCATCAATTGTATAAACCAATATCGGGAATACACAACCCATGAAAATAATGAATACCGCAGGAAACATTCCTATACCAAACCATAAAATTGAAAATGGAATCCATGCAACAGGAGGAATCGGTCTCAAAATACTGATAACCAAAGTAGCAATATCCTCTAAAGTCTTATACCAACCAAGCAGTATACCCAGCGGAATAGCTACAACAGATGCCAATATTAAACCTCCAAACACTTTGTATAAAGTATCCAAGGTATTTGTGAGAAGCTTTCCATTTAATATTAGGGTCCATGCTGATTCAACAACAGTTATTGGACCAGGTAGAATATATGGATTGACAAGGCCTAATCCTTCAGTTATTAAATACCAAAAAATGATTAAACATATTGGTAAAATTAATGGAATAAACTTATTATTATAATTTTTTAACATCTAATCACTTAATTAAAATTTTTATACATTAATAATTATGACTTACTGCTTTTTATAATTTATAGTTGTGAGGTAATAATTTGAAATTCACATCTTGTAGAAAAATGGGATTGAAAATCAAAAAAATAATGGCTTTTTTGGAAAATTTGTAAGTATTTTTGCAAGTAAGCACTTGCTTGCACCTTATTTTTTGAATAAACTATTTATTAAAGAATTATGCAAGTAAGCACTTACATGCATCTTTTATAGATTAAAATATGTGATTTAAGATTAGAAATATAATTTGTATTTTGTGAAAGTATGAAAACTTTGAAAAAAAGAAAAAAATTATGAAGCGTCAGCCACTTCAACGGCCTCTACTTCAATGTCATTTGTAAAATCTCTGTCCTTAAGTACAGATCTTGTACTCAATGCACCGAACATCATTGTAGACAGGTTATGTATCATTGATGATGTTGACGGTGAAATCAAACCTACCACACCAAGCACTAAAAGTGAACCGTTAACGGCCACAATGTTGCGGTAGTTGGTGTTGATCTTATCCAACATTCCTGTACTTAGTTTCCTTAAGGTTACAAGGTCGTATAAGTCATCTGAAAGCAGGGATATGTCTGCAACTTCACGTGCAATGTCTGATGAGTTTTTCATTGAAACTGACACATCAGCGGCTGCAAGTGCAGGAGAATCATTGATACCGTCTCCAACCATGATTACAGTTTTACCCTCAGCCTTAAGCTCTTCAACAATTCTTGATTTGTCTTCAGGAAGTACCTGTGATCTGTATTCAGTGATTCCTAATGCCTTAGCTCCGGCCTTGGCACCGCTTTCACTGTCACCTGTAAGCATTATGACATTTTCAATGCCCAAGCTCCTGAGCTCCTCGATGACATATTTTGCCTCTTCACGCACAGGGTCATCGATGCAGATGAGTCCTTCAAGTTTTCCGTCAATTGCCAGGTAAACAACAGAGTGTTCTTTTGCTTCTTTTTCGACTTTCTTCTCTTGAGTCTTGGTCATCTTGACTTTCTCGTCATCGAACAGGAAGTGCTTGGATCCGATTACGGCACGTTTTCCATCGTATTCTGTTGCAATACCGTGAGCCACAATATATTGTACTTCACTGTGGTCCTCCTCATGCTTGAGGCCTTCCTCTTCAGCCTGTTTCACGATTGCTGTTGCAATACTGTGTGCGAAATGCTCCTCGATACATGCTGCCATTCTAAGGATTTCATCACGGTCATATCTTTTGGACATTGGAATGACTTCAACAACCTTAGGGGTTGCATTGGTCAATGTTCCGGTCTTATCGAATACGATTGTGTCGGCATTTGCATATGCCTCAAGGAATTTACCACCCTTAATCATCATCCTGTTGTCTGATGCCTCACGCATTGCAGATATGATTGACAATGGAGTTGTCAACTTGATTGCACATGAGAAATCAACCATCAGAACAGACAATGCCTTGGTTGGGTTTCTGGTAATCAGATAGGTCAGCGCTGTTGCAAGGAAACTGTACGGCACGATTGAATCTGCGAGTTTTTCAGCCTTACTTTGTGTTTCAGCTTTGAGCTCCTCTGAATTTTCAATCAAGTCGATGATTTTATTCAATCTTGTTTCCTTGTTCATTGAGTAGACTTCAATAATCAGATTACCCTCTTCTATAACAGTTCCTGCGTGAACTGTTTTACCAGGGCTTTTATGGATTGCCAATGGTTCTCCTGTCATTGAAGCCTCATTAACCATTCCGTCTCCTTCAACTACTTTACCATCCACAGGAATTACATCTCCCATATGGACTTTGATTTTATCACCCTTGTCGATGTCTACAGCAGGGCATTGTTTTTCCTCACCATCTTCTCCGACTACCCAGACAGCATCAATATTTAAAGCCAAACTGTCTTTCAATGTGCTTTTGGCTTTTTGTATTGTATAATCTTCCAAAGCGTCGGAGATGGACAATAAGAACATCATTGAACTTGCCGGTTGATACTGTTTATGTAATAATGCACCAGCAACTGCTGCTCCATCAAGTAAGGCCACATCAACACGGAAACTGGTCAAGCTGTCCAATCCGTGCCAGACATATTCCATAGCATGGTAAATTGTTAAAGCATTTCTGATAGGCATTGGCAGGAATAGCTTATATACTCCCCTATGCAAGATCATTTTTGTCAGCCTTAGATAGAAGTCTTCACTGATTTCCTTTGAAACCTGAGTTTGAGTCGGTTCGGATTCAAACAAATCATCAAGAGTGATTGAATCCAAGATATCAAAAATCTTTTGCTTGTTTTCAATGCTTCCATCATAGTAAATTAAGATACTACCATTCCTATGGGATGTGAATACCTCATGGATAAAACCTTGGTCTAAAAGTAATGAAGCGAGACCATAACCTTCCTCCTTGGTGAAGGCCCATTGGCCGGCACGGACTCTTAAACGAGAGCCATTATCATGCATTACTTTATATTTCATTCTTACCACTTAAGAAAAAATAAAATTTAATGAAAGAACTTATCTATTCTTTTGATTCAACGTAGATTTCTTTTTTGGTTTCAGCGTTTGCATCAACAACAATGTCTTCAGCGTTTTCTTTCATGTCCTGGAAGCATTCTTCAGCATCTTTTTTAGCAGACATTACAGTAGCCATTCCTTTGGTTGTTGCATCTTTGAAAGCTTTGGATTTAATAATTTTGGTTCCGACTAAAGCGGTTGCAACTCCTGCTGCAAATATTAAAGCATGTTTATGTTCTGTACAAGTTTTTAAAATATCGTCTCTTAACATTTTATACTCTCCTAATAATTTTTTAAAATTGAATTACTCAGCATCTTCAATATTTGTTTTTAAATATATATATAATTTTAGGCATACCTAAAAAATTTTTATTGCTGGAAACAAAAACTTCCGCTCAACTAGAAGATATTTGAACCTGATCTCAAAACTTATGCAAACCTAAAAAATAATTGCGATTTACATTAGTTATCAGACAATAGGTATTAAATAATTCATTATATTTAAAGTATTCGTTTTTAAGATATTTTTAGGTAAATCAAAGAATAATTATGGAGTTAAATACAAAAATAATTTACGTGCATCAAAATAATTTTTAGTGATGCCAAAAAAATATTTCATTAAAAATAATTATAGTCGAACCTGGTCAAGACAACGGGTCGGACATTTCATTACACATTTCAGACATTGTGTGCATCTTCTGTTGTTTAAAGTCCATGTTTTATTGTGTACACTGACTGTTATCGCATTTACAGGACACACAAATTCACATTTACCGCACAATGTGCATCTTTTTATATCATTGCCGATACGCCAGCGAGACTTATGTGATGATTTCAAAAATTCAGAAAACAAGTGCATTCCCAATTCCAATCCGATAGATCCATGTCCCCTACCATGTCTTCCCATAAATACAATCCTCCAATTTTTAGGTATACCTAACTTTATGCCATATGATATATAAATATTTTGGTATGCCTAAAAATTTAATAGGCACTTTTATATAGATTAATGTAAAATAATGATTAAAAAAACAAAAGGTGAAAAATTGGAAATGACCAACAATGTTTTCTCAAAAATAGGATTTAATTATCTGACAATGGCAATAGTTGCAATAATATGTCAAATAATTATAGTCAACATCATACATTTAACAAATCCGACTGTCCTACAGGACATCAACATCCTAACCGCCATAACATCAGTCTGCAATTATCTACTGCCGTTTCCAATATTCTACTGGCTAATGAAAAAGATAGAAGTACAAAATATGGAAAAACAAACCCTAAGCATAAAAACATTCATATTATATGCAGGGATTGCATTGAGCCTGATGTGGGTTGGAAATACCGTGGGATTATTCATTACAGACCTGTTAAGTGGTGCAATCCACAATAACATTGCAAATCCAGTTCAAAATCTCATAAACAATACTAACATCTGGTTTAATCTAATAATAATAAGCATAATTGCCCCAATATTTGAAGAGCTGTTTTTCAGAAAGATCCTGATTGACAGAACAATAAAATACGGAGCAAATGTTTCAATTGTATTGTCCGCAGTGCTGTTTGCACTTTTCCATGGAAACCTGAACCAATTCTGTTATGCATTGCTTCTTGGAGGATTTTTGGCATATGTATATACACAAACAGGAAACATCAAATATTCAATTATACTGCATGGAATCGTGAATTTTATGGGTTCGGTTGTGAGCCTATTTGTTGGACAATCCGCAATGCACCTGCAAACAGGAGGCACACTCTTAGACGCATCACTGATTATGGGTTACCTACTGATAATTTTCATAACATTAATAATCGGTTTTTACGGTATCGCCAAATTCAGACCGAAAAAAACAGAACTGCCCTTAAAGACAATATTCCTAAATTATGGGATGGTATGTTTTATTGGATTCTTTATATTTGAGATATTGCGTCAAATATTAGCCTAAATATTATTTAAGTAAAAAAAAAGATAAAAAAAAGAGAAAAACTAGGATTTATCTTCTCTTTCCTCTTCAATAGCCTCAACAACACTATTCAAGATTTGAAGTGATTTGGAAAATGCAGGCATACCTGAAGTTAGAAGAACTACTCTTAAAACATCAACGATTTCGTCTTTTGTGATGCCCAGTACTTCAATTGCACTTCTCATTTGCTTTTTGGTAGCCCTTGGATCTGCACGTGATGCTGTAATTCCAATAGCGATCAATTTTTGGGTTTTATAGTCAATGACCTTACCGTCCCAAACAGTATTGTTCAAGTCAGATACCAGTTTATACAAATCAGGATACTCTCCTTCAAGTTCCCTAATTCCTTTTCCGTAATATACATCTCCTTTCATATAATCTCTCTCCAAAATAATTTTAATTAATTAATGATTTAATTTTTAAGTTATATATAATTAATAGCTACTTTTTCTTTTCATGAATATTAATTCAAAATATTTGTTTGAACAACCTCGCCTTATAAAAGGTGAGGATTCCTAGAGTTTTATTTTTATTGCTCAATCGTTTATTGAGTATTTTCTAGGCTATCCCCGCGGAAACATCGGTTTAACAACCATTTATG